>NZ_JBEORT010000040.1:0-55702 GCF_040302425.1 Streptomyces sp. NPDC126497 | reverse complement strand
GCCCGCCCGGCGGGCGGCGCGGCCGGCGGGCGGTGACGGCGCTGCTCGGGGTGCTGGCCGGGGCCCTGCTGGTGCTCTGCGGGGCCGGACTGGGGGTGGTGGGGGCCGCGGTCGTCGGCGCGGGCGGACCCGCCGGGCCGGGGCGGCAGGCGCAGGCGCCGTCCGCCGCCGCGGCCGCGCCGTCGTCGTCCGCCCCGTCCGCGCCGGTCGCCAGGCTCGGGGTGGAGGTGGCCGACGGCGAAGGGCCCGGGGCGCTGATCGTCGGCGTGCACGTGCCCGGCCCCGGGTCCTCGGCGGGCCTCGTGCGCGGGGACGTCCTCCTCGCCTTCGGCGCCACCCGCGTCGAATCGGCCGCCGACCTGGCACGCGCCGTCGCCCGGGCCCGCCCGGGCGACGAGGTGGAGCTGACGGTGCGCCGTCGCGGCGGCCACCGGCAGCTGACGGCCGTCCCCGGCGTCGTCACATGACCACGCGGAAGTGGCTGGCGAGCCGGCCCTCGTCGTCCAGGACGTGGAAGGCGAGCCCGACCGGGGCGTCCCGGTCCGCGACCTGCTCGCCCTCCCAGGGCAGCCGCAGCGTCCAGGTCACACCCGGCCCCACCAGCACCGGACGGCCGGCGAACGTGGTGGCGGCCGGGGTGTGGGCATGACCGGTGATCAGCCCGGCGACCTCGGGCCGGCGCGCCAGCAGGGCGGCCAGCCGCTCGGGGGCGGGAAAGGGGGAGGAGTCGGGCAGGGGGTGGTGCAGCGGCACCGGCGGGTGGTGGAAGGCGAGCAGGACCGGAAGACCGTCGTCGAGCCCGTCGAGCGTCGACTCGATCCAGGCACAGGTCTCCGCGTCCAGTTCCCCCTCGTCGCGGCCCGGGACGCTCGAGTCGCACCTCAGCACCGCGCCGCCGTCCAGTACGTGCGCGCTGTTGACCGGCCCGTCGGCGGCCGGCCGGCCCAGCAGCGCCTTGCGGTACGGCGCCCGGCTGTCGTGGTTGCCGGGACAGGTCAGCACGGGGAACGGGGCGTCCCCGTCGCGCAGCCCCAGCGGACGGGCGGCCTCCTCGTACTCGGCCTCGGCGCCGTGGTCGGCGATGTCCCCGGTCACCAGGAGCGCGTCCGGCGGGACCGGCAGCCCCCACAGCCGGTCCCGCACCCGCCGGGCGCGCTCCGTCGCCCGCCCGGTTCCGTCCGGACGCAGATCGCTGATGTGCGCGAGCACGAGCACGGTCGTGGCCCTCCCGGTACGACTGCTCATGGCTGAATGTGGTCAAGCCATTAGATGTGGCGGTGGGGCGACGATGTGCCGTGAGGTGGGGCGGTTCGCGGGGCGAACCCCGCGAACCGGCTCGCGTCACCCCCGCCCGCCCGGCAGGATGCTGCCCGTACCCTGCTGTCCGCCTGGGAGGCCCCCGCATGACCGGCGCCGCACCCGCGTCCTTCACCGCCGACGACTACGAGAACCGCATGGAGCGCGCGGCGCGGCAGGCCGCCGACGCCGGGCTCGCCGGACTGCTCGTGGCGCCCGGCCCCGACCTGGTGTGGCTCACCGGCTACGCCCCCACCGCCGTCACCGAGCGGCTCACCCTGCTGGTCCTGGCCGTCGGCCGGGACCCCGTGCTCGTCGTCCCCACCCTGGAGGCCCCGGACGCCGAGCGCGCCCCCGGCGCCCCGGCCCTCACCCTGCGCGACTGGACCGACGGCGAGGACCCCTACGCCACCGCCGCGGCCCTGCTGGACGCGGACGGCCGGTTCGGCGTCAGCGACAACGCCTGGGCCCTGCACCTGCTGGGCCTGCAGAAGGCGCTGCCCGGCACCTCCTACGCCTCCCTCACCGAGGCCCTGCCCATGCTGCGCGCCGTCAAGGACCGGGCGGAGCTGGAACTCCTCGCCGCCGCCGGGGCCGCCGCGGACGCCGCGTTCGAGGAGATCCGGGGCGTCGCCTTCGCCGGCCGCCGCGAGACCGACGTCGCCGCCGACCTCGCCGCCCTGCTGCGCCGGTTCGGGCACTCCCAGGTCGACTTCACGATCGTCGCCTCCGGCCCCAACGGCGCCAACCCGCACCACGAGATCGGCGACCGCGTCATCGAACGCGGCGACATGGTCGTCCTCGACTTCGGCGGCCTCAAGGACGGCTACGGATCCGACACCTCCCGCACCGTCCACGTCGGCGAACCCACCGACGAGGAGCGCCGGGTGCACGACCTGGTGCGCGAGGCCCAGGAGGCGGGATTCCGCGCGGTGCGGCCCGGAGCCGCCTGCCAGGACGTCGACCGTGCCGCCCGCGCGGTCATCGCCGACGCCGGGTACGGGGAGTGCTTCATCCACCGCACCGGGCACGGCATCGGCGTCACCACGCACGAACCCCCGTACATGATCGAGGGCGAGGAGCAGCCCCTCGTCCCCGGCATGTGCTTCTCCGTCGAACCCGGCGTCTACCTGCCCGGCCGGTTCGGCGTGCGCATCGAGGACATCGTGACCGTCACCGAGGACGGCGGACGGCGGTTGAACAACACCGAGCGGGAGATGGTGACGGTGGACTGAACGGCCCCTTCCGTCCCTTCCCGCCTCCCCGTTTCCCCGCCTCCCCGAACGACAATGGCGCGCCCATGACCCAGGCACCGACACCCACCGCGGACACCGTCCGCCGACTGGCCCGTTCCCTGCTGAAGGGCGGCGGCGCGGACCTCACCGCCGGACCCGACGTCCGGCCCGTCACCGAGGGCGCCGAGCCCGCCGCCTGGTGGGTCGGCGGCCGCCATGTGCTGCGCCTGGCCCGGGACCGTGAGGCGAGCGCGCGTCGGCGCCGCGAGCTGCGGCTGCGCGACCTCGTCCGCCCGCACCTCCCGGTCGCGGTGCCGTCCGCCGCGGCACACGGCGAGTGGGCACCCGGTCTGCTCTGCGTCCTGGACACCCGGCTGGCCGGCGGGACGGCGGAGGAGCACCGCGTCTCCGCCGTCGGAGAGACCGACCTGGCCGGGCTGCTCACGGGACTGCGGGAGGTGCCGGCACGGCAGGCGGAGGCGCTCGGCGTGCCGCGCGTCCCCCCGCGCTCCCTGGAGGCCCTGCGCCGGGCCGCCGCGGAGGCCGCCGGACGGCTCGCCGCGGCCGACGAGTTCGACCCGGGCCGGCTGAACCGGCTCACGCCGCCCGCCGCGGTCCAGCTGGCCGCCCAGCCCGGCACGGCCGTCCTCGTCCACCACGCCCTCACCGGCGGGCACCTCGTGGTGAGCGACGACGGCCGGGTACGGGGGGTCCTCGGCTGGGACGCGGCGGTGGTCGGCGACCCGGCCGAGGACATCGCGGGCCTCGCCCTCGCCGTCGGCGCCCCGGCCGCCGTACGCGCCGCCACCCTCGCCGGCTACGGCGCCCGCCCCTGCCTGCGCGGGCTGTGGCTGGCCCGCTGCGACGCCCTGGTCCGGCTCGCCGAGGCGCTCGCCGGCCCCGCCGCCGCCCCGTCGCTGCGCCCCGTGCGCATCGGGCTGCGCCGCGCCTGGGAACCGATCATGCTGGAGCGCGTGACGGACCTCGGCGGCGACGAGACCCCGTAGCCGCGGCGGTCACTCCTGCAGCAGCACCACCGCCGACTCCGCGGGCAGCCGCAGCACCCCGTCCGGGCCCGGCGTCTCCACCGGCTCCCACGCGGCCAGGACGCGCGCGCCGGGGACGCCCAGGGGGATCTCCGCCCGCTCGGCGCCGAGGTTCACCGCGACCCGGACGTCCCCCCGCCGGAAGGCCAGCCAGCGGTGCTCCTCGTCGTAGGCCACCTTCGTGTCGCCGAGGTCCGGGTCGGTGAGGTCCGGCTGCTCGTGGCGCAGGGCGACGAGCAGCCGGTACCAGGCCAGCACGCGCGCGTGGGGCTCGCGTTCCGGCTCCGACCAGTCCAGGCAGGAGCGGTCGCGGGTGGCGGGGTCCTGCGGGTCGGGCACGTCCTGCTCGGCCCAGCCGTGCGCCGCGAACTCCCGCCGTCTGCCCGCGCTCACCGCCTCGGCGAGCTCCGGGTCGGTGTGGTCGGTGAAGAACTGCCAGGGCGTGCCCGCCGCCCACTCCTCGCCCATGAACAGCATGGGCGTGAAGGGAGAGGTCAGCGTGAGGGCCGCCGCGCAGGCCAGCAGCCCGGGGGAGACCAGGGCGGACAGACGGTCCCCCCGGGCGCGGTTGCCGACCTGGTCGTGGGTCTGGCCGTAGCCGAGGAGCCGGTGCCCGGCCACCCGGTTGCGGTCCAGGGGGCGGCCGTGGTGCCTGCCCCGGAAACTCGAGTAGGTGCCGTCGTGGAAGAAACCGCCGGTGAGCGTCTTGGCGAGGGCCGTGAACGGGGCGCGCGCGAAGTCGGCGTAGTAGCCCTGCGCCTCACCGGTCAGCGCGGTGTGCAGGGCGTGGTGGAAGTCGTCGTTCCACTGTGCGTGCAGCCCGAGACCGCCCTCCGCGCGGGGCCTGACGAGCCGGGGGTCGTTGAGGTCCGACTCGGCGATCAGGAACAGGGGCCGGCCGGTGTCGGCGGCGAGGGCGTCCACGGCCCCGGACAGCTCCTCCAGGAAGTGGCACGCGCGCGTGTCCACCAGCGCGTGCACCGCGTCCAGCCGCAGCCCGTCGAACCGGTAGTCCCGCAGCCAGGCCAGCGCGCTGTCCACCAGGAACGCGCGCACCTCGTCGGAGCCGGGCGCGTCCAGGTTGACCGCAGCCCCCCACGGGGTGTGATGGGTGTCCGTGAAGTACGGCCCGAACCGCGGCAGGTGATTCCCGGACGGTCCCAGGTGGTTGTGCACGACGTCCAGCACGACGCCCAGGCCGAGCGCGTGCGCCCGGTCGACGAACCGCTTCAGTCCCTCGGGCCCGCCGTAGGGCTCGTGCACCGCCCACAGCGAGACCCCCTCGTACCCCCACCCGTGCCGGCCCGGGAACGGGCACACCGGCATCAGCTCCACATGTGTCACGCCCAGCTCCGCGAGATGACCGAGCCGCTCGGCGGCGGCGTCGAAGGTGCCCTCGCGGGTGTACGTCCCCACGTGCAGCTCGTACAGCACCGCGCCCGGCAGCGGGAGCCCCGCCCACTCCGTACGCCAGTCGAAGCGGTCGTGGTCGACGACGGCGCTCAGCCCGTCCGGCCCGTCCGGCTGCCGGCGCGAGCGCGGATCGGGCAGGACCGGACCGTCGTCCAGTGCGAAGCCGTACCGGGAGCCGTCGTGCGCCCCGGCCTCCCCCCGCCACCACCCCTCCCGCTGCGGATCGCGCTCCAACGCGCGCGTGACGCCGTCGCACTGGAGCGTCACTCGGCCGGCCTGCGGTGCCCACACCTCGAACTGCACGGACGGTTCCCCTTCGTCTGCTCACCGTGATGTAGCCCCTCCATCGTGCGCCATGGGAGATCAATTCGCCGGGGGATCCTCCCTTTTGCGGCGGGTGTCGCCGGGCACGCGCGCGCGGTGGCCGGTCGCCCCGCTTTCTGGACAGTCCGGCCGTCGCTGACCGACAATCGGCGACGTGACGTCGTCCTTCGAGTTCCACACGTACCCCGCGCGGCTCTCCGACGCGGAGCGCGACAAGGCGCTGAGCGTGCTGCGGGACGGCGTCGCCATGGGCCGCCTGTCCCACGACACGTTCGTCCGGCGCATGGAACTCGCGCTCACGGCACGCCGTTCCGACGAGCTCGCCGCGCTCACCGCCGACCTCCCGCAGGAAAACCGCTTCTCCCGCCTGGTGTTCGGCACCGTGGAGGCCGTCTCCGGGTTCACCGTGCGGCTGCGCCGGGCCTGGCAGGCCGAGAAGCTCCCCAAACTGCTGCTGCCGCACCCGGCGACCGGCCACCCCCTGCGCATAGGCCGCGACCCCGGCAGCGGACTGCGGATCAGCCACGAGACGGTCTCCCGCGTGCACGCCGAACTCCGCCACCAGGGAGGCCTCTGGGTGCTGCGGGACCTCGGCTCCACCAACGGCACCACGGTGAACGGGCGTCGGGTGGTCGGCGCGGCCGTCGTCCGCGAGGGCGACCAGATCGGCTTCGGGCAGATCACCTACCGGCTCGCGACACACTGACCCCCCGCGAACCCTCCCGGCCGCCGGGGCGCCGACGTGCTCCCGAAGCCGCGGCCGGCCGCGGAGCCTTCCGTTCGGGTGAGCCGGGGTGGGGTCCGGGCCCCGCCGTGCCGATGCATCGGGAATGACGCACACCTCACTGAAAGCGGTACGGGCGGGACTGTTCGCCGCCCTCGTCCTCCTCGCGTGCGCGGTGCCCGCCCGGGCCACCGACGGGCACACCGCCGAGGACAGCTGGCTGCAGCTCACGGTCAGCCACGGAGAGACGTCGTCCACCTCGGTGGACGGCACCATGCTGCGGTGCGACCCGCCCCGGGGACACCGGCACGCCACCGAGGCCTGCGCGGAACTGGCCGCGGTGGACGGACACATCGCCGACATCCCGCCGAAGGACGCCATCTGCCCGCTGGTCCACGCCCCGGTGACGGCGCGCGCGAACGGGATGTGGCGCGGCCGCCCCGTGGCCTACACCGAAACCTTCTCGAACACCTGCATGCTGACCGCCCGGACGGGTCGGGTCTTCGCCCTGGACGAGGCGTAGCGACGCCCCGCGAACGCCGGGCCGGCGCATCCCCGGCCCGGCACCGGCACCCGCGAGCACCCCCTCACCGGGCCTGCTCGCGGGCCTGGCGGGCGGCCACCAGCACCGTGCGGGACTGGTGCTCGACCTGGTGGTCCACCGGGACCCACCGGGCGCGGAAGCGCCCGGCGAACGCGGCGCTCCAGCGCGCGACCAGCGCCTCCAGACGGGCCGCCGCCCCCGCGTCGCTCCCCCGCAGCGCACGCCACGACATCGCCGCCGCCCGGAGCGGCACCCGCCGCGCGAACGCGTCCACACTGCCCACGTACGCCCGCGTGCCGTCCGCGGGCGGCACGCGGACCAGGTCGGCGGCCAGCCCCGGCACCAGCTCCAGCCCCCAGGCCGCCGCCCGCAGCAGCGGACCGTCCGCCTCCTCGTGCCGCGGACGCGCCTCCTCCAGCACCCGTCGCACCTCGCCCGCGTCCCGCAGCAGCCGGTCCGCGAGACGGCGCATCGCCGCGTCCGGGTCCGGATGCGGCGCCGGGTCGTCCACCAGGTCACTGGCCCACATCGGCACCTCGATCACCGCCGTCAGACCGCCGTACCGGTGGGCGTGGTACCAGGTGCTGTGCCGCGCGTCGTCGGTCAGGCTCGGATAGGCCGGCGCGGCCTCCGGAGCCGGCATCACGTGCACCCCGGGACCGGACGCGGGCCAGCCCGCCGCGTCCGAGGCGCCCGTCTCCACCGGGATGTGCAGCTGCGCCGCCGACTTGGCGAACGGCTCGGCGAGTCCGGGCACGTCCCTCGTCAGCTGCACCCAGCTGCCGCCCAGGTCCGTGCCGTGCAGGGACACCTGCAGATAGGGCCGCACCTCGTCGATGACCCCGGTCAGCGCCCGGGTCTCGGGCGGCAGCCGGTCGGGCGGCAGCACCGACGGCGCCCACTCCGGCTGGTCCGGCCCCGCAGGACGGAAGAACCCCAGGTGGTAGTCGTACAGGCTGCGCGGCGCCGGTGTCACGTGGAGGCTCGCCCCGTCGGGGTCCGCGCACAGCAGGAAGTGCCACGACGTGCCGTCGCGCAGCTCCCGCTCCCGGACCGTCCGCCGGGCCAGCGCGAGCAGCGTGCCCCCGCCGGCCGGCTCGTTGGCGTGGGCGCCGGCGACCACCAGCACGGCCCGCCGCGCGTGTCCGACGGACAGCAGGTGCAACGGCCGGCCCGCCCGGGAGACCCCCACCTGCCGCAGGACGCACAGACCGGGCGACGCGTCCGCCAGCGCGCGGGCGGCGGAGACCAGTTCGCCCACCGTCGGATAGCGCAGCTCCACCAGCGGACCCACCCCCCGTCACAACCGCCCGAATCCGCTGTGCGCAGTACCCCACGGCCGGGAGGCGGTGTCAAGGGCGCGGGGTGAAGGCCCCCGGGGGTGCTCGGGGATCAGTCCGGCAGCCGCTCCAGCAGCGCCACGGGCGAGCGCTCGAGCAGCTCCTCCAGGCGCGCGTCCCCGCTGAACTCCCGCCCCGTCCCCAGCGCGTCGGCCCACCGCCCCGGCGGCAGGGGCAGCCGGGTGCCGCGCCAGCCGCCCGCCTCCGCCAGCCGCAGCGACAGTCGGGTCACCGCGGTGAGCGCCTTCCCGGAGCGGACGAAGGCCAGGCAGTGCGACGCCGCGGGGCCCTCGGCCGGCAGCGGGTCGTACGAGGCCGTGCCGCCGAAGACGTCCGGCCACCGTGCCCGCAGCCGCAGCGCGGCCCGCGTCACCGCCTCCTTGCCGTCCCCGTCGCTCCCGCCGGCCGCGAACCGCACGGGCCGCCGGTTGTCCGGGTCGACCAGCGCCCGGTACTCGTGCTCGGTGCCCTGGTAGAGGTCGGGCACGCCCGGCATCGTCAGCTGGACCAGCGCCGTGCCCAGCACGTTCGCCCGGATGTGCGGCTCCAGCGAGGCGCGCAGCGCCGCCACCCGCCCGCCCGGGGCCCCGCAGGGTCCCGCCGCCACGAAGCGCGCCACCGCCTCCTCGTACGCCGGTTCCTGCTCCGTCCAGCTCGTGTACAGCCCGGCCTCCCGCACGTGCTTCAGCAGCGCCTCCCGCACCCGCTCCTCCTCCGCCGGGCCGAGTCCGAACACCGTCTGCCAGGCCGCCCACGCCAGCTGCGCGTCCGGCGCGTCCCCGCCCGCCCCGGCGACCTCCGCCAGGACGCCGGCCCAGCGTTCCGGGGACTCGGTGAGCACCTGCAGCGCCGCCCGCACGTCGGCGCTGCGCTTGGTGTCGTGCGTCGAGACGACCGTCCCGGTCGACGGCCAGTCCCGCTGCACGCGCGCGCAGTACGCGTGGAACCGCTCCGGGGACACCGCCGGGTCGCCGGGGTTCCCGCCCACCTCCGTCGCCGACAGCAGCGGCACGTAGCGGTAGAACGCGGTGTCCTCCACGGACTTGGCCCGCAACGCCGACGCGGTCTGCGCGAACCGCGTACGGAACTCCACGTGCTCCGGCCCGTCCCCGTACCGCCCGAGCACCAGATCCCGTACGACGTCCACCGCCCCGGCCTCCTCGGGGACGGCGAAGGCGAGCCGGGCCTCGGCGGCGGCCTCCTCGGTGACCACCGAGGCCGCGTCCACGGAGGCGTAGGGGCGGTACACCTCCAGCCGCACCAGCAGCTCCCGCAGGGCGGTGCGCAGCGCCCAGGGCGCGCGGTCGCGCAGCGCGAGCTCCGGCGAGGTCGCGCACAGCCGGCCCGCCACCCGGGTCAGCCGGTCCACCTCGGCGGCCAGCTCGTGCGTGAGCACCTGGTGCGCGGCCCGCCGCACCGTGGCGGCCCAGTCGCCGCCCCGGTCCGTCCGCGGGGCGGCGTACCGCCGGTACCGGGCGAGCAGCTCACCGAACCCCGCCGGGTCCGTGAACAGCCCGTCCACGTGCCGCAGGGCGTCGTAGCCGGTGGTGCCGGCGACCGGCCAGGAGGCGGGCAGCGCCTCGCCGTCGGCGAGGATCTTCTCCACCACCGTCCACCGGCCGCCCGTGGCCCGGTGCAGCCGCCGCAGATAGCCGTCGGGGTCGGCGAGCCCGTCCGGGTGGTCGACGCGCAGCCCGTCGACCACGCCCTCCCGGAGCAGCTGGAGGATCTTGGCGTGGGTGGCCTCGAACACCTCCGGGTCCTCCACCCGCACCCCGATCAGCTCGGAGATGCTGAAGAACCGCCGGTAGTTGAGCTCGGTGCGGGCCAGCCGCCACCACACCGGCCGGTACCACTGCGCGTCCAGCAGCCGCGGCAGCGGCAGCCCGGCCGTCCCCTCGCGCAACGGGAACGCGTGGTCGTGGTAGCGCAGCACGTCACCGTCCACCTCCAGGTGGGGGGCCTCCGTGCCCAGCGGCCCGCCGAGCACCGGCAGCAGCACCTGGCCGCCCCCCGCCTCCCAGTCGATGTCGAACCACCGCGCGTGGCGTGCGGCGGGGCCCTCGCGCAGCACCTCCCACAGGGCGCGGTTGTGGCGCGGGGACATCGCCATGTGGTTCGGGACGATGTCGACGATCAGCCCGAGGCCGTGCTCCCGCGCGGTGCGCGCCAGCTCCCGCAGCCCCCGCTCACCGCCGAGTTCCTCGCGCACGCGCGTGTGGTCCACCACGTCGTAGCCGTGCTGCGAGCCGGGCACGGCCTCCAGGACGGGCGACAGATGCAGATGAGACACGCCGAGCGAGGCCACGTACGGCACGGCGTCCACCGCCGCTCCGAACGGGAAAGCGGGCTGCAACTGCAGCCGGTAGGTGGCCGTGGGCACCGCCGGGTCAGGTCGCTCAGAGGTCATGGGAACCTACGTACCCGCGTGGCCGCCTTGTCTGTCACCGCGCGCGCCACCGGATCGCCCGTCGCCCGGACGGGCGATCCGGCGGCGCGCCGTTTCGGCCGCCGCTACGCCGGCCGCCGCAGCACCGTCATGCTGCGGTCGGTCAGGGTCAGCCGGGCGCCCGCCGCCACCTCCGGGCCGGTCCCGGGCGGTACGCCGTCCGCGCGTGCGGTGTCGACGACCACCTGCCACCGCCGGCCGTGGCCGACCGGCACGACGAAGTCCAGCGGCTCGGGCGAGGCGTTGAACATCAGCAGGAACGAGTCGTCGGTGATGCGCTCGCCGCGCTGCCCCGGCTCGGAGATCGCGTTGCCGTTGAGGAACACCGTCAGCGCGGACGCCTGCGCGGAATCCCAGTCCCGCTGGGTCATCTCCGCGCCCTCGGGGGTGAACCAGGCGATGTCGGAGAGGTCGTCGTGGGTGCCCTCCACCGGCCGGCCGTGGAAGAAGCGGCGCCGGCGGAACACCGGGTGGTCCTTGCGCAGCCACACCATCGCGCGGGTGAACTCCAGCAGCCGCCGACGCGGGTCGTCCCCGTCGCCCGGGTCGTCCCCGTCCTCCCCGGGCGCGGGCCAGTCGAGCCAGGCCAGTTCGTTGTCCTGGCAGTAGGCGTTGTTGTTGCCGCGCTGGGTGCGGGCCACCTCGTCGCCGTGGCTGATCATCGGCACGCCCTGGGAGAGCATCAGCGTGGCGATGAAGTTGCGCATCTGCCGGGCCCGCAGCCGCAGCACGTCCGGGTCGTCGGTCTCGCCCTCGGTCCCGCAGTTCCAGGACCGGTTGTGGCTCTCCCCGTCCCGGTTGTCCTCGCCGTTGGCCTGGTTGTGCTTGTCGTCGTACGCCACCAGGTCATGCAGCGTGAAGCCGTCGTGGCAGGTCACGAAGTTGATCGAGGCCAGCGGGCGGCGTCCGTCGTCCTGGTACAGGTCGGAGGAGCCGGTCAGCCGGGAGGCGAACTCCGCGAGCGCGCGCGGCTCGCCGCGCCACAGGTCCCGCACGGTGTCGCGGTACTTGCCGTTCCACTCGGTCCACAGCGGGGGGAAGTTGCCCACCTGGTAGCCGCCCTCCCCGACGTCCCACGGCTCGGCGATCAGCTTCACCTGGGAGACCACCGGGTCCTGCTGGACCAGGTCGAAGAACGACGACAGCCGGTCCACCTCGTGGAACTGCCGCGCGAGGGTCGCCGCGAGGTCGAAGCGGAACCCGTCGACGTGCATCTCGGTGACCCAGTACCGCAGCGAGTCCATGATCATCTGCAGTACGTGCGGGGACCGCATGAGCAGGGAGTTCCCGGTGCCCGTCGTGTCCATGTAGTAGCGGGGGTCGTCGGTCAGCCGGTAGTACGACGGGTTGTCGATGCCCTTGAGGGACAGCGTCGGGCCCAGGTGGTTGCCCTCGGCGGTGTGGTTGTAGACCACGTCCAGGATCACCTCGATCCCGGCCTCGTGCAGCGCCTTCACCGCCGACTTGAACTCCAGCACCTGCTGGCCCCGGTCGCCCCAGGACGCGTAGGCGTTGTGCGGGGCGAAGAAGCCGATGGTGTTGTAGCCCCAGTAGTTGTTCAGGCCCATGTCCACCAGCCGGTGGTCGTTGACGAACTGGTGCACCGGCATCAGCTCCAGCGCGGTCACGCCGAGTTCGGTCAGGTGCTCGATGATCGCCGGGTGGGCGAGGCCCGCGTAGGTGCCGCGCAGCTCCTCGGGCAGACCCGGGTGGCGCATGGTGAGGCCCTTGACGTGGGCCTCGTAGATCACCGTGTGGTGGTACTCCGTCCGGGGGCGCCGGTCGTCGCCCCAGTCGAAGTACGGGTTGACCACGACCGACGTCATCGTGTGCGGCGCCGAGTCGAGGTCGTTGCGCCGGTCGGGGTCGTCGAAGTGGTAGCCGTAGACCTCCTCGCCCCACTGGATCGAGCCACTGATCGCACGCGCGTACGGATCGAGCAGCAGTTTCGCGGAATTGCAGCGCAGCCCCCGCTCGGGGGCGTACGGCCCGTGCACACGGAAGCCGTACCGCTGCCCGGGCATGATCCCGGGCAGGTACGCGTGCCGCACGAACGCGTCGCTCTCGCGCATCTCGACCGCGGTCTCGGAGCCGTCGTCGTGCAGCAGACACAGCTCCACTCGGTCCGCGGCCTCCGTGAAGACCGCGAAGTTCGTTCCGGCGCCGTCGTACGTGGCACCGAGCGGATACGCCTCGCCAGGCCAGACCTGCATGGACACGACTCTTTCAGGTGTACGGCGCCGACGGGGCGCCTTGGCTCCGAGTGTTCCCGTGTCTCCCCGAAAGGACGGGAAACACCTCCTACCCGGGCCGGCGGGGTCCGATGACCCGTGACCGCCGCCGATCCCGCTATGAATCCGCTCACTCCCGAGGGCGCCGCGGGCGGAACGGGCCGGTGAATGGCGCACGTTGGGAAACGACCCTGCCCATCGGGCTGCACCGTGCGCCGCTGGCGGAGTACTCTCCTTGATCGTTGGGACGGGAGCGCTCGGGGGAGTGGAAGGCGGTACGCGGGTGGGCACGGGAGGGCTGGAGCTGCCCCCTGGTGACGGCGGTCACGAGGGGAGCGGTTCCCCGGACGTCCCGCCCGGTGCGGTGTCCCTGGCACGGCCGATGGACGCGGGCTCGATCGGGCCGGACCTGGACTGGGGCGCCGACGCCTGGCGCGAGGTGCGCACCCGCGCCCAGCGGGCCGGCCGCGCCTACATCTGGCTGAACCTCGTCGAGCAGCGGCTGCGCGCGGTCGTGGCGGCCGTCCTGCGGCCCGTCTACGAGCCGGTGCACGGCGACGACTGGGTGGTCGCCGCCGCCGGACCCGCCGGGCAGGAGTGGGTGCAGCGCGCGGTCGCGGTGCGCGAGGTCAGCCGCCGCAAGGGCTATCTGCTCGACCCGGCCGACGACAACGTGCTGTCCTTCCTCACCCTGCCGCAGCTGCGTGAGCTGATGGTCCAGCACTGGCCGTGCTTCGAGCCGTACTTCGACGACCGCAGGGACGTCGAACTCGCCCTGGACGAGCTGGAGGTCACCCGCAACGTCGTCTCCCGCAACCGGGCGCTGTCCGAGGCGGTGCTGAACCAGGCCGAGCGGGCCTCGGCGCGGCTCCTCGAGATGCTCGGCGCCGGCGGCGACGTGCCGTCCGCGCGCCGGCTGCCCATCGACGCGGTCGAGGACCTGGTCGGCGACCGGTACGCCGACGTCGTCGCCGTCCACCCCGACCGGGTGCGGCTGCTGCGCCAGTTCCCGGCCGAGGACATCTTCGGCGGGGCCCGCCGCCTGGACGCCCTCGGCATCGGCCTCAACCTGCTGGTGCAGAACTTCTCCGGACGCCGCCTGGTGCGGCTGGCGGAGTCCGGCTGCCGGGTGCGGCTGCTGTTCCTGAACCCGGCCTCCAGCGCCGTCAAGCGCCGCGAGCGCGAGCTCGGTCTCAAGCGCGGCGAGCTCGGCCGCAGCGTGGAGATGAACATCCTGCACATGCGCCGCGTCCGGTCCCGGCTGCGCGACCCGGGCGCCTTCGAGATCCAGGTCTACGACGAGACGCCCCGCTGCACCGCCTACCTGGTGGACGGCGACGGTTCGGACGGCGTCGCGGTGGTGCAGAACCATCTGCGCCGGGCCCGGGGGATGGAGGCGCCGGTGCTGGTCCTGCGCAACGGCACGAAGGTGGTCAAGCCGGGCGAGGTCGAGGAGGGCGGGCTGTTCCCCACCTACCGCGAGGAGTTCGAGCTGATGTGGACGGATTCGCGGCCGGTGTCCTGAACGGGCCGTGAGCGGCCGTCCCGGCCGATGGGCGGAATGCGATCCTCCGATTGTCAGTGGCGCGTGCGAAGGTGGGAACCACTGGGGGAACGCACCACACAGAAGGGGGCAGTCATGGGCTGGCACCGGGAACTGCTGATCGGCTTCGACCTGGAGACGACGGGCACCGACCCGCGCGAGGCGCGGATCGTCACGGGGGCCGTGATCGAGGTGAGAGCGGGGGAGCCGCTGGACCGCAGGGAGTGGCTGGCCGATCCGGGCGTGCCGATCCCGCCGGACGCGGTGGCCGTGCACGGCGTCAGCAACGAGCGGGCGACCGCCGAGGGCAGCCCCGCCGCCCAGGTCGCCGACGCCATCGCCGAGACCCTCACCGCCCACTGGAGGGCGGGCGTCCCGGTCGTCGCCTACAACGCCACCTTCGACCTGACCCTGCTCTCCGCCGAACTGCGGCGGTACGCACTGCCGTCCCTGCGCGACCGTCTGGGTGGCGCCGATCCCGCGCCGGTCGTCGACCCGTACACCATCGACCGTTCCGTCGACCGCTACCGGCGCGGCAAGCGCAATCTGGAGGCGGTCTGCGCGGAGTACGGCGTCGTCCTCGACGCGGCGCACGACGCGACCGCCGACGCCCTCGCGGCGGCCCGGCTGGCCTGCGCGATAGCCGGCCGCCATCCCGCGGTCGCGGCCCTCGACCCGGCGGAGCTGCACCGCCGCCAGATCGAGTGGTACGCCGCGTGGGCGGCGGACTTCCAGGACTTCCTGCGCCGCAAGGGCGACGCCACCGCGGTGATCGACGGCACCTGGCCGCTGCGCGAGCCGGCGGGCGAGCGGGTCTGACCCGCCGGGCGGGCCGGAGTCAGAAGGGATACCAGCGCACGCTCTCGTCCCCGTCCCGCAGCGACGCCACCCGGCGCCGGAACTCGGCCAGCGCCCTGGGGTTGCCCGGGGCGTGCTGGGCGACCCAGGCGCAGCTGGCGGTCTCCCGCGCGCCGCGCAGCACCGAGCAGCCCTCCCAGGCGCGCACGTCCCAGCCGTAGACGGCGGTGAAGGACGCGTACGCCTCGTCCGGCAGCCCGTAGCGGTCGTGCGAGAGGGCCATGACCACCAGGTCGTGCTCGCGCAGATCGGCGGAGAAGGTCTCCAGGTCGGTCAGGACCGGCCCGTCCGGCCCGATGTACACGTTCCGGGGCAGCGCGTCCCCGTGGATGGGCCCCCGCGGCAGCTCGGGCGTCAGCGCCGCCGCGGCCGCCGCGAAACCGTCGCGGCGCTCGCGCAGGTACGCCGCGTCCTCCGGGTCGACGGCGTCGCCCGCCAGCCGCAGCCAGCGTTCCACACCGCCCAGCAGCTCACGGGGCGGCAGCGCGAACGGGGGAGCGGGCAGTGCGTGCACCAGCCGCAGCAGTTCGGCCAGATCCCGGGGCTCGGCGGGCCGCACCGCCTCCGGCAGCCGGTGCCACACGGTCACCGGGTGTCCCTCGACCAGCAGGGCCTCCGGCTCGGCCGCCCGCACCGCCGGCACGCCCTGCTCCGCCAGCCAGCCCGCGACGGCCAGCTCCCGGCGGGCCCGCTCCAGCAGCTCGGCGTCCCGGCCCACCTTGACGGCCAGGCCGCCGACGGCGAACACCGCGTTCTCACCGAGGGCGAGCAGCCGCGCGTCCGCCGCCGCACCGGGCAGCACCCCGGCCGCCGCCAGCACGTCCCGTGCCCGTGCCTCGTCCATCACTCCGCCTCCGTGTCCGTGCGCGTCCGACCGCCGGGATCCGGCCGTCCGTCGGCCAGTGTCGCATTGGCACGGGCGGCGGAGGTGTGCGCGGTGCCTTGACGAGGCAGACCGCCTTCACGAGCATGACCTGGCCCGCCCGCGCCGTGCGAAGGGGCTGATTCCGTGACACCGGTGACCGAGGTGAGGAGACCGGCGCCCGGCGCGCCCCGCCGGGTCCGCCGGCCGGGCCGCGCCCTCGGCCACGGCCCGTGGTTCCTGGTGCTGCCCGCGCTGATCCCGATCCTCGTCCTCAGCGTCGGCCCGCTCCTTTACGGCGTCCTGCTGGCCTTCACCGACGCCCAGTCGGGCCGCACCGAGCCGACCCGGTGGATCGGCACCCTCAACTTCCAGGACCTGCTGCAGGACACACTGTTCTGGGAGTCGTTCCGCATCGGCCTGGTCTGGGCGGTGGGGGTCACGGTGCCGCAGTTCCTGCTGGCGCTCGGTCTCGCCCTGCTGCTCGACCAGGACCTGAAGCTGCGCCGGCTCGCCCGCGCCCTGGCGATCGTCCCCTGGGCGATGCCCGAGGTCGTCGTCGGCGTCATGTGGCGGATCGTCTACAACCCCGACGCCGGCGTCCTCAACGAGACGCTGCGCGACCTGGGCCTCGGCGACGGCCGGGACTGGCTCAGCGGACTCGCCACCGCCCTGCCCGCGGTGATCGTCGTGGGCGTGTGGGCCGGGATGCCCCAGACCACGGTCGCGCTGCTCGCCGGGCTCCAGAACACCCCGCGCGAGCTGCACGAGGCGGCGGCGGTCGACGGCGCCGGCGCCTGGCGCCGCTTCCGCACGGTCACCTGGCCCGCCGTTCGTCCCGTCGCCCTCGCCGTCACGGCGCTCAACCTGATCTGGAACTTCAACTCCTTCGCCCTGGTCTACGTGCTGACCAACGGCGGCCCCGGGGGCCGCACCCGGCTGCCCATGCTCTTCGCCTACGAAGAGGCCTTCCGCTACGGGCAGTTCGGCTACGCGGCGGCGATGGGCTGTGTCATGGTCGCCGGGGTCTCGATCGCGCTGGCCGTCTTCCTCGCCGGCCGGCTCCGGGGAGGTGACGACAGATGAGGACCTCCACCGGGGCCCGCGCCGGTCAGTACGCCGCGCTGCTCGCGTACCTGGTCTTCCTCGCCCTCCCGTTCCTCTGGCTGGTCTCCACCGCGTTCAAGCCGCCGGCCGAGCTGGCCCGTCTGCACCCGACCTGGATCCCCCAGGACCCCACCCTCGCCAATTTCCGCCAGGCCTTCGACGAACAGCCGCTGCTGCGGGCCGCCCTCAACTCCCTGCTCGCCGCGCTCGCGTCGGCCGTCGTCGCCGTCGTCGTCGCCACCCCGGTGGCGTACGTGACGGCCCGTCACCGCGGCGCGCTCGGCCGGGCCGCGACCGGCTGGGTGGTGGTCAGCCAGGCGTTCCCGTTCGTGCTGCTGATCATCCCGCTGTTCCTGGTGCTGAAGAACCTGCGGCTGATCGACTCCGTGCCCGGTCTGGTGCTGGTCTACGTGGTCTGGGCGCTGCCCTTCGCCCTGTGGATGCTCACCGGACACGTCCGTGCCGTGCCGGCCGAGCTGGAGGAGGCGGCGGCGGTCGACGGGGCCGGGCGGCTGCGGATCCTGGTGTCGGTGACCGTGCCGCTGCTCGCGCCGGGGATCGTGGCGACCGCGCTGTTCGCCTTCGTCACCGCGTGGAACGAGTTCTTCTTCGCCCTCGTCCTGCTCAAGACCCCGGAGAAGCAGACCCTGCCGGTCGTCCTCACCCACTTCATCGGCGCCGAGGGGGTCGCCGACCTCGGCCCGCTGGCGGCCGCCGCGTTCCTCGCGACGCTGCCCTCCCTGGTCGTCTTCGCGATCATCCAGCGGCGGATCACGGGCGGCGTGCTCGCCGGGGCGGTGAAGGGCTGATGCGCACCAGGATCCTCGTGGCGGCCCTCGCCGTCGTCCTGCTCCTCGCGGGCTGCTCCTCCGGCGGCACCCGCGACGACGGCCGCGTCACCCTGCGCTTCCAGTCCCTGGCCTGGCAGAAGGAGTCGGTCGAGGTCAACGAGGAACTGGTCGAGGAGTGGAACGCCACCCACCCGGACGTCCGGGTGGAGTACGTCCAGGGCAGCTGGGACAGCGTCCACGACCAGCTCCTCACCTCCTTCGAGGGCGGCGAGGCCCCCGACATCGTCCACGACGCCTCCGACGACCTCGCCGACTTCGCCCACGGCGGCCACCTGGCCGATCTGACGGACCTGCTGCCCGAGCGGCTGAAGTCCGACATCCCGCCCAGCGGCTGGCAGACCGTCACCTTCGGCGACGGCGTCTACGGCGTCCCCTTCCTCCAGGAACCGCGCGTGCTCATCGCCAACGCCACCTGGCTGAAGGAGTCCGGCGTCCGCGTCCCGACCCCCGGCCACCCCTGGAGCTGGGCCGAGTTCCGCCAGGTGACCGACCGGCTCGCGGGCGACGGGAAGTACGGCGTCGCCTGGCCGCTCAGGGAGCCCGTGTCCGCCACCCTCAACCTCTCCCTCTCCGCCGGCGGCCGGCTCTTCCACCGGGACGCCGACGGCAAGGTCACCGTGCGGTTCGAGGAGGGCGACGAGGTCGTCCCGCGCACCGTGCACGAGCAGGTGAACACCGACCGCAGCGCCTCGCCCACCACGCTCGGCAGCGGCGGTTCCGACACCCTGCCCGGCTTCTTCGCCGGCACGTACGCGATGGTGCCGCTCGGCTTCTCCTACCGCCAGCAGATCGTCCAGCAGGCGCCGGAGGGCTTCGACTGGCAGGTGCTGCCCGCCCCGGCCGGGACCGGCGGGCTCACCCAGGGCGTCAGCCCGCAGACCCTCTCCGTCGCCCAGGACTGCCCGTACAAGGAGGAGGCCGTCGCCTTCCTCGACTTCCTGCTCCAGCCGCGGAACATGGTCCGCCTGGCCCTCGGTGACTGGATGCTCCCCACCGGCAGCCGGGCCCTCGCCGACCCCGCCCTGCGCACCGCCGAACACGGCTGGGCCACCGGTACCGCGCTCGCCGCCCATCTGCGCCCGGCCCCCGCGCAGACCGTACGGGGCTACCCCGAGTGGAAGGACAAGGTCGCCACCCCGGCGCTCCAGGAGTACTACAGCGGGGCGATCGGCCTCGACGAGCTGCGGAAACGGCTGGAGGAGGACGGGAACCCGGTCCTGGCCCGTTACCAGCGCTGAGCGGCACGCGGAACAAGGTTGCACGAGACGTATCGTCTCGCCTATGGTTCCCGCATGACCACTCCCGCGCACATCGCCATGTTCTCCATCGCCGCCCACGGGCACGTGAACCCGAGCCTCGAGGTGATCCGCGAGCTCGTGGCGCGCGGTCACCGGGTCACGTACGCGATCCCGCCGCTGTTCGAGGAGAAGGTCGCCGGGACCGGCGCCGAGCCCAAGCTGTGGAACAGCACGCTGCCCGGCCCCGACGACGACCCGGAGGCCTGGGGCTCCACGCTGCTCGACAACGTGGAGCCGTTCCTCGCCGACGCGATCCAGGCGCTCCCGCAGCTCGTCGAGGCCTACGAGGGCGACACCCCCGACCTCGTCCTGCACGACATCACCTCCTATCCGGCCCGCGTGCTCGCCCACCGCTGGGGCGTGCCCGCCGTCTCCCTCTCGCCGAACCTCGTCGCCTGGGACGGGTACGAGAAGGAGGTCGCCGAGCCGATGTGGGAGGAGCCGAAGAGGACCGAGCGGGGGCAGGCCTACTACGCCCGCTTCCGGGCCTGGCTGGAGGAGAACGGGATCACCCTGCACCCGGACGACTTCGCGGGCCGCCCCGACCGCTCGATCGTCCTGATCCCCAAGGCGCTGCAGCCCCACGCCGACCGGGTCGACGAGAGCGTGTACTCCTTCGTCGGGGCCTGCCAGGGCGACCGGAGCGCCGAGGGCGACTGGCGGCGGCCCGCCGGGGCCGAGAAGGTCGTCCTGGTGTCGCTCGGTTCGTCCTTCACCAAGCAGCCGGCCTTCTACCGGGAGTGCGTCAAGGCGTTCGCGGACCTGCCCGGCTGGCACCTGGTGCTCCAGGTCGGCAAGCACGTCGACCCCGCCGAGCTGGGGGACGTGCCGGAGAACGTCGAGGTGCGGTCCTGGGTGCCGCAGCTCGCGATCCTCAAGCAGGCCGACCTGTTCGTCACCCACGCCGGGGCCGGCGGCAGCCAGGAGGGACTGGCCACGGCCACCCCGATGATCGCCGTACCGCAGGCCGTGGACCAGTTCGGCAACGCGGACATGCTCCAGGGGCTCGGGGTGGCCCGGCACGTCCCGGCGGACGAGGCGGAGGCCGAGGTGCTGAGGGCGGCGGCCCTCGCCCTCGTCGACGACCCGGAGGTCGCCCGGCGGCTGAAGGGGATCCAGGCCGGGATGGCGCAGGAGGGCGGTACCCGCAGGGCGGCCGACCTGATCGAGGCGGAGCTGCCCACGCGGCGCTGAGGCGGCTGCGGGCGGCCGGGCGGGGGCGGGTCCCACTCACCCGCGTTCGCGGGGGCACCGCTGCGCCCGGGCGGGGGCACCCCGATCGCCCCGGGGGTACCTCCCAGGCCCTTGAGGCGCCGGGGAGGCACGATTGGCCCGCAGCGGAATGAAGGGCCCGGCGGAAACCCGCCGGGCCCTTCTCGCCGCGTGCCTACCGGATCACACCGGCACCCGCTGCCCCTCGTCGTCCCGCGACACCGGCGGCGCCACCGCCTCCGGCGACTCGTCGTGGGTGAGGTCGGGCATCCGGTGCAGCCACTTCGGCAGGTACCAGTTGCGCTCGCCGAGCAGCGTCATCACCGCGGGCAGCAGCACGCCCCGGATGACCGTCGCGTCGATCAGCACCGCCGCCGCCAGGCCGACGCCCATCTGCTTCATGGACTGCATGGACAGCGTCCCGAAGATCCCGAACACGGCGACCATGATGACCGCGGCGCTGGTGACCACGCCGGCCGTGGTGACCACACCGTGCCGGACCGCGTCCCGCGTGCTGCGGCCCCGCAGCCGGGCCTCGCGGATCCGGGAGACCACGAACACGTGGTAGTCCGTCGACAGGCCGAACAGGATCACGAAGAGGAACAGCGGCAGCCACGTGATGATCGCGCCGACGCCCTCCGCGCCCACCAGGGACGCGCCCCAGCCGTGCTGGAAGACCGCCACGAGGATGCCGTACGCGGCGCCCACCGACAGCAGGTTCAGCACGATCGAGGTGACCGCGACCGTCAGCGAGCGGAACGACAGCAGCATCACCAGGAAGGCGAAGACCACCACGAAGGCGAAGACCGGGACCACGGAGCCGACCAGTTGGTCGTTGAAGTCCTTGTTCCCGGCGACCTGCCCGGTGATCGGAGCCTCGACCCCGTCGACCTTCCCGAGCGTGGCGGGCCGCACCTCGTCGCGCAGCGTCTCCAGGCTCTCGCCCGCCTTGTCCTGGTCGGAACCGCCCACCAGCGGCACGTAGACGAGAGCGACGTTGCGCCGGTCGTGCAGCTTGATCTCGACCGGGCCGCGCGAGGCGCCCGAACTCACGGCCCGCTCACGGAAGTCGGCGAGCGCCGCCGTCACCTCGGGCGCGTTGATGTCGTCCGCCCTGACGACCACCTCGGCCGGCTCGGAGCCGCCCGGGAAGGCCTCGTTGACCCGGTTGTACGTCTGCACGATCGGCAGCGAGTCGCCGAACTCCTGGTCCAGGGTGAGGTTCTGCGTCTTCATCCCGATCGCCGGAGCGGCCACCGCCAGCAGCGCGCCGGTCGCCACCACGACCGACAGCACCGGCCTGGCGAGCACCCGCTTCAGCACGGCCGTCCAGAACCGGCTGTCACCGCTGCCGCCGGTGCGGCGCCGGCGCAGGAACGGCACCCTGCCCTTCTCGACCCGCTCGCCCAGCAGCGACAGGAGCGCGGGCAGGACGGTGACGGAACCGACCATGGCGACCGCCACGACCATCAGCGAGGCCAGGCCCATCGCCTCGAACTCGGCGAGCCCGGTGAACAGCATGCCCGCCATGGCGACGCACACCGTGACACCGGAGACGACGATCGCGCGGCCGCTGGTGGCGGCGGCGATCCGCAGCGCGGTCCCCGCGTCCCGGCCGGCCGCCCGCTCCTCACGCTCGCGGCGCAGGTAGAACAGGCAGTAGTCGACCCCGACGGCCAGGCCGACCAGCAGCATCACCGAGTTCGCGGTCTCGCTCATCGGCTGCAGATGGCTGACCAGGCCCATCAGGCCCATCGTCGCCATGATCGCGGTGATCGCCAGCGCCACCGGCAGCAGCGCCGCCACCAGCGCGCCGAACGCGATCAGCAGGATGCCGAGGGCCACCGGCACCGCGGAGTACTCGGCCTTCTTGAAGTCGTCGCCGAACGCGTCGTCGAACGTCTTCATCATGCTGGCGCCGCCGATCTCCTCGATCCGCAGCGACCCGTGGTCCTCCTGGACCTCCTCCACGGCGTCCAGCACCGGCTCGATCCGCTCACCGGCGGTGTCCGAGTCACCCCGCATGTCGAACTGGACCAGCGCGCTGCGCCCGTCCTTCGCGATGGTGTCGCTCTCGTACGGCGAGGTGACGTCCGTGGCCTCGCCGGTCCTCTCCACGGCCGTGACGACCGCGTCGACCGCCGCCCGGAACTCGGCGTCCGTGGCCGTGAGGCCCTCGTCCTTCGCCTGGACGAGCACGGTCTCACCGGCCGGCTCCTCGATGCCGGCGTCCTCGATGATGCGGGCGGCGGTGCTGGTCTCTCCCTTGAGCTGATCGCTGTCGCCGACGTCGACCCGGCCCGCGGCCGAACCGAGTCCCATCGCCAGCACGACGAACAGCACCCAGATGCCGACGGCCGCCCAGCGGTGCCGGGCGCTCCAGCCGCCGGCCCGTGCGGCGAGGCCCCGCACCCGTGACTCTCCGTTCCCCATGACGGGCTCGCTCCCTCGTGTTCGGCAGCGACCCCCTGCCGCCACCTGACACTTTCGAAGGTAGGGGCCGGATAAACCCGTCTCGTCGTGCTGTCCGGTGAAGCTCCGGTACCCCGGGTCGTCCCATCGGCGCCCGGCTCCTCCCCCCTGGGGAGGACACCGGTCCCCTACACGTATCCAAACGTGTCGGGGCCGGTGATCAGGGTTCCGGTGCGCCACCGCGGCCGGGCACACCCCCACCGGGTACGAGGGCCGTCCTAGGGCCTCTCGTTTGGATCATGTCGGCGTCGCGGGGCTTGGCACGCGCATCTGCCGCGTTGTCGTCAGTTGCCAACGCTCCGCGTTGGCGCCCTCCTCCGCCTTGCATCTGCACGCACCAAGCCCCGCTCGGGTCGGCCACGACGCACCGTCGGTCGCGGCCGACCTGATCCAAACGAGAGGCCCTAGGGTGTGCGCATGGCGACGACGAGATACGCGGCGCTGCTGCGCGGGATCAACGTGGGCGGCAGCAGGAAAGTCCCGATGGCCGAACTGCGCACCCTGATGGAGGGCCTCGGCCACGACGGGGTGCGCACCCATCTGCAGAGCGGCCAGGCGGTGTTCACCGCCGCGCACGGCGACGAGGAGTCCCTGGCCGCCGGGCTGTCGGCGGCGATCGAGCGGCACTTCGGCTTCGCCGTGGACGTGATCGTGCGCGACCACGCCTATCTGAAGGGGATCGTCGACGCCTGCCCGTTCCCGGCCGGCGGGCTGGAGCCCGGACAGCTCCACGTCACCTACTTCTCCGCGCCCGTCACCCCCGACCGCTTCGCCGAGCTCGACCCGCAGGCGTACCTCCCCGAGGAGTTCCGCCTCGGCGACCGCGCGCTCTACCTGTACGCCCCGGACGGCCTGGGCCGCTCGAGACTCGCCGAGCACCTGGCCAGGCCCCGCGTCAACAGGGGCGTCGTCGCCACCAGCCGCAACTGGAACACGGTGACGAAGCTCGTGGAGCTCACCGAGGGCTGAGGTCAGGCGCCGACCGCCGCGAGCAGCGGCGTCCGCGCCTCGTCGTACCGCTCCAGCAGCACCCGCGCCACCTCCGGCGCCGGGCCCAGCACGTCCGCGAGGACGTCCGCCTCCGCGGCGCCCCGGGCGATCCGGTCCGGGAGGAAGCCGGGGGCCAGGACGTACGGGGCGACGGCGACCCGGGCGCAGCCGAGGGCGCGCAGTGCGCGCACCGCCTGCTCGGTGCGGGGCAGGGATGCGGAGGCGAACGCGGGCCGCACGGCGCACCAACCGGTGTGCCGCCACTCCCGCGCGATTGCTGCGATCACCGCGATCGCCTCCGGGTCGGAGGACCCCGCCGAGGCCAGGACGACCCCGGTCGAGGACTTGTCGGCGGGCGTCAGGCCCGCCTCGTACAGCCGGCGCTCCAGCGCCGACAGCAGCAGCGGGGACGGGCCCAGCACCTCGGCCTGGCGGATCCGCAGCCGCGGCGGCGCCTCGGCCAGTACCGCCGGGATGTCCGACTTGGCGTGGAAGGCGCGGGTCAGCAGCAGCGGGAGGGCGACCACGTCGCGGACGCCCTCCGCGTCCAGGGACTCCAGCACCCCTTTGACGGAGGGGACGTTGAAGTCCAGGAACCCGGTCTCCACCCGCAGTCCCGGCCGCAGCGACCGCACCCGCCGCACCAGTTCGTGCACGGTCGCGGCGTGCCGCGGATCGCGGCTGCCGTGGGCGACGACGAGAAGGACCGGACGGCGCATGGTGTCCCTCAGCCCTTCACCAGCAGACCGCGGCTGCGCAGCACCCACCGCTCCAGCGGACTGAAGATCAGCAGGTCGATGGCGATGCCGACGGTCAGGATCAGCAGGATGGCCTCGAAGACCATGGCCATGTCGCTGGCGTTGCGGCCGTTCTCCAGCAGCTGGCCGAGGCCCACGCCGAGGTCCGGGAAGGACGCGATGATCTCCGCGGCCATCAGCGAACGCCAGGAGAACGCCCAGCCCTGCTTCAGGCCCGCCACATAGCCCGGCAGCGCGGCCGGCAGCACGATGTGCCAGGTGCCCTTCAGCCCCGTCGCGCCCAGCGTGCGGCCGGCCCGCAGGAACAGCGGCGGCACCTGGTCGACGCCGGAGACCAGGCCGTTGGCGATCGAGGGGACCGCGCCGAGCAGGATGACGGCGTACATCATCTGGTTGTTCAGGCCCAGCCAGATCACCGCCGGCGGCACCCACGCCACCGACGGCAGCGACTGCAGCCCGGACAGGATCGGTCCGATCGCCGCGCGCACGAACTTCACCCGCGCCACCAGCAGCCCCAGCGGGGTGCCGATCAGCAGCGCGAAGAAGAAGCCGAGCAGGCCGCGCGAGACGCTGGTCCAGATGTAGCCGAGCAGCTCGCCCTGGAGCCACGCCTCACGCAGGACGTCCCAGACGGCGCCCGGCGAGGGCAGCTTGGTCGGGTCGTCGACGATCTCGAAGGAGACCAGGGCCTGCCACACCGCCAGCACCAGCACGATGGCGATGACCGGCGGCAGGATCTTCTCCACGAAGGTCTGCCGCAGCGGCTTGCGTCCGGTCTGCACCGTCTCCAGTGCGTCGAGGCCCGCCTCCAGACCGGCGAGGTCGCCCCCGTCCCTGTCCTTCGCGGTCGTCTCAGTGCTGGCCATGACGGCGGATCTCCCCACGGAGTTCTTCGGTGATCTCGACGGACAGTTCCGCCACGGCGGTGTCCTCGATGCGGCGCGGGTGCGGGATGCCCACCGTCCACTCGCGGGCGATCCGGCCCGGACGGGACGACAGCAGCACCACCCGCTGCGCGAGCCGGACGGCCTCGCGCACGTTGTGCGTGACGAACAGGACGGACAGCCGGGTCTCGCGCCAGATCCTGGTCAGCTCGTCGTGCAGCACGTCCCGCGTGATGGCGTCCAGTGCCGCGAACGGCTCGTCCATCAGCAGCAGCCGGCTGTCCTGGGCGATCGCCCGGGCCAGCGCCACGCGCTGCCGCATACCGCCGGACAGCTCGTGCACCCGCTTGCCGTGGGCGCCCTTCAGCCGGACCAGCTCCAGCAGCTCCTCGGCCCGTTCGCGGCGCTCGTTCTTCTGCACGCCCCGCAGCTTCAGGGCGAGTTCGATGTTCTTGCCCGCGGTCAGCCACGGGAAGAGGGCGTGTTCCTGGAACATCAGGGCCGGCCGGCCGTCCGTGCTGATCGTGCCGGCCGTGGGGCGGTCGAGCCCCGCGACCAGGTTGAGCAGCGTGGACTTGCCGCAGCCCGAGGCACCCAGGAGGGTGACGAACTCACCGGGTGCGACATCGAGGGTGATGTCGTCCAGCACCAGCTGCTGTCCGGCGGGGCCCGCGAACGACTTCGAGACGTGCTCGATGCGGGCGGCGTGGGTGGCCGTCCCGGTGCCGTCGGCGGCCTTGGCGAGGGTCGTGGCCATGGTCGTCACCTCCTGGGAACTCTTCGTGGTCCGGGCTTACTTGACGCCGAGTCCGGCGTCGTCGACAGCCGGTTCGCCGGCGGTCTTCAGGACCTCGTTGAGCAGCGTGAGGTCATAGATGCCGTCCAGGTCGGGCCGCTCCAGCAGGCCCGCCTTGACTGCGTGCTCCGCCTGGGCGTCGAGCGTGGCGGCCAGCGGGTCGTCGGTGAACGTGATCGACTCCCACGCCGGGTCCAGCACCTCGGCGGGCAGCGCCTTGCCGGAGTCCTTCTCCAGCTGCTCGTTGGCGACGGTCTTCGCCTCGTCCGGGTGGGCGGTGATCCACCGGTTGGTCTCGACGGACGCCTTCAGCACCGCCTCGACGGCCTTCGGGTGCTTCTCCAGGAACTCCTGGCGCACGATGATGTTCGTGATCACGAACTTCCCGTCCGGCCACAGGGACGCCTCGTCCAGCAGCACCTCGCCGCCCTGCGCGACCAGCTTCGACGCGGTCGGCTCCGGCACCCAGGCGCCGTCGATCGAACCGGCCTTGAACGCGTCCGGGGTGACCTTGTTGTCGCTGCGGACGACCGTGACGTCGCCCTTGCCGCTCTGGGCGTCGACCTTCCAGCCCTGCTCGGCCGCCCAGTTGAGGAACGCCACGTCCTGGGTGTTGCCGAGCTGCGGGGTCGCGATCCGTTTGCCCCTGACGTCCTTCAGGGACGTCACCTTGTCCGGGTTCACCACGAGCTTGACCCCGCCGGACGCCGAGCCGCCGATGATGCGCAGGTTCTTGCCGCCGGACTTGGTGTAGCCGTTGATGGCCGGGGAGGGGCCGATGAAGCCGATGTCGATGGAACCGGAGTTGAGCGCCTCGATCTCCGAAGGACCCGCGTTGAAGATCGCGTACTTCGCCTCCGTGGCGCCGAGTCCCTTCTGGAACAGGCCCTTCTTGTTCCCCACCAGCGCGGTGCCGTGGGTGAGGTTGCCGAAGTAGCCGATCCTGACGGAGTCGAGACCGTCGATCTTCTTCGCCCCGGCGGCGACCTTCGCGGAGTCGTCGTCCTTGGCCTGGGACCCGTAGCCGCAGGCGGCCAGGGCGAGCAGCGGAAGCGCGGTCATCACCGCGAGGGTACGGCGCAGGGCGGTCGTGGCAGGCACGGGAGGTGTTCCTCTCGCAGGGCCCGGCGGTCACGGTCCTGGTCTGTCAGGCCGTGGCCGGGAAGTCGGCAGGTTTTCGTCTACGGCGGTGGGGGGTGAGGGCGCGCGAGCGGTGCGCGTACGTCAGCGCACACATCGGTCGACCCCGCCCTGCCCGCTGCCGAGAGCACCGCTGCCGACGCGGCCGCCCTCCTTCGCGAACCCGGAGTAGAAATCGGTGGGGTCCATGCTCAGAAGTCCCACCCGTCGTCCTCGGCCGCGTCCTTGACGGGCTCCGGTGCGGCGAAGGACTCACCGACCATGCCGGCGGTGAGCGTGGTGCCGTCGCTGGGGTCGATGAGGATGAACGAACCGGTGCGCCGCGAGTCCGCGTAGGAGTCGGCGGGCAGCGGTTCGGCGGTACGGATCTTCACCCGGCCGATGTCGTTGGCGGCGAGGGTGCCGGGGTGCGGGTGCAGCGACAGGTCGTCCAGCGTCAGCCGGGACGGGATGTCCTTGACGATCGCCTTGACGGTGCGGGTCCCGTGCTTGAGCAGCACCCGGTGGCCGACGGTCAGCGGCTGGTCGGCGACGTGGCACACGGTGGCCTCGACGTCCTGCGAGGTGGCCGGCGCGTCCTTGGTGGGGACGATCAGGTCACCGCGGGAGATGTCGATGTCGTCGGCCAGCAGCAGCGTCACCGACTGCGGCGTCCACGCGACGTCGACCGGCGTGCCCAGCAGGTCGATCCCGGTGACCGTCGTCGTGCGGCCGGACGGCAGCACGGTCACCTCGTCGCCCACCCGGAAGGTGCCCGCAGCGATCTGGCCGGCGTAGCCCCGGTAGTCGGGGTGCTCGGCGCTCTGCGGCCGGATCACGTACTGCACGGGCAGCCGGGCGTGGCAGTGCGCCAAGTCGTGGCTGACCGGGACGGTCTCCAGGTGCTCCAGCACGGTCGGTCCGCCGTACCAGTCCATGTGGGCGGAGGGCTCCACCACGTTGTCGCCGACCAGGGCCGAGATCGGGATCGCGGTGACCTCCGGGACGCCCAGCTCGGTCGCGTACGCCGTGAACTCCTCGGCGATGCCCGCGAACACGGGCTCCCGGTAGTCGACCAGGTCCATCTTGTTGACGGCGAGGACGACGTGCGGGACGCGCAGCAGGGCGGCGATGGCGGCGTGCCGGCGGGTCTGCTCGACGACGCCGTTGCGGGCGTCGACCAGGATCACCGTCAGCTCGGCGGTGGAGGCGCCGGTGACCATGTTCCGCGTGTACTGCACGTGGCCCGGGGTGTCGGCGAGGATGAACCGCCGCCGGGGCGTGGCGAAGTAGCGGTAGGCCACGTCGATGGTGATGCCCTGCTCCCGCTCGGCCCGCAGGCCGTCGGTGAGCAGCGCGAGGTCGGGCGCCTCCTGCCCGCGGCTGGCCGACGCGCGCTCCACGGCCTCCAGCTGGTCGGTGAGGACCGACTTGGAGTCGTGCAGCAGCCGGCCCACCAGGGTGGACTTGCCGTCGTCGACGGAGCCGGCGGTGGCGAACCGCAGCAGGGTGGTGGCCGCGAGCTCCTCGGTGGTGATGGTGCTCATGTCTAGAAGTACCCCTCGCGCTTGCGGTCTTCCATCGCGGCCTCGGAGAGCTTGTCGTCGGCGCGGGTGGCACCGCGCTCGGTGAGCCGGGAGGCGGCGATCTCGGTGATCACCTTCTCGATGGTGTCGGCGTCGGAGTCCACCGCGCCGGTGCAGGACATGTCGCCCACGGTGCGGTAGCGCACGAGCCGCTTCTCGACCCTCTCGCCGTCCTTCGGACCGCCCCACTCGCCGGCGGTCAGCCACATGCCGGAGCGCCGGAACACCTCGCGCTCGTGCGCGTAGTAGATCTCCGGCAGTTCGATGCCCTCGCGGGCGATGTACTGCCACACGTCCAGCTCGGTCCAGTTGGACAGCGGGAAGACGCGGACGTGCTCACCGGGGGCGTGCCGGCCGTTGTACAGGTTCCACAGCTCGGGGCGCTGGCGGCGCGGGTCCCACTGGGAGAACTCGTCGCGCAGCGAGAACACCCGCTCCTTGGCGCGGGCCTTCTCCTCGTCGCGGCGCCCGCCGCCGAACACGGCGTCGAACCTCTCGCTCTGGATCTTCTCGGTGAGCGGCAGGGTCTGCAGCGGGTTGCGGGTGCCGTCGGGACGCTCCTTGAGCACCCCGCGGTCGATGTAGTCCTGCACGGAGGCGACGTGCAGCCGCAGCCCGTGCTTCGCGACCGTGCGGTCGCGGTAGTCGAGGACCTCCGGGAAGTTGTGCCCGGTGTCCACGTGCAGCAGCGAGAAGGGGACCGGCGCCGGGGCGAAGGCCTTCAGCGCCAGGTGCAGCATGAGGATGGAGTCCTTGCCGCCGGAGAACAGGATCACCGGCTTCTCGAACTCGCCCGCCACCTCGCGGAAGATGTGCACCGCCTCGGACTCGAGGGCGTCCAGGTGGGAGAGGGCGTACGGGCTGTCCGTACCCTCTTCGACGGTGGCGACGGTCGTCATGCCAGTCCCCTTTCGCTGAGCAGGGCGTGCACCGACGCCGCGGACTCCTGCACGGTCTGGTTCTGGGACTCGATCCGCAGATCGGGCGTCTCGGGCTCCTCGTACGGGTCGTCCACACCGGTCAGCCCGGTGAGCTCGCCCGCGGCCTGCTTGGCGTACAGGCCCTTCACATCGCGTACGGAGCACACCTCGACCGGGGTCGCCACGTGCACCTCGACGTACGGCGTGCCGTTCGCCCCGTGCCGCTTTCGGACCGCGTCCCGGCTGTCCGCGTACGGCGCGATGACCGGAACCAGCGCGAGGACGCCGTTGCGGGCGAGCAGTTCGGCGACGAAACCGATGCGCTGCACGTTGGTGTGCCGGTCCTCGCGGGTGAAGCCGAGGCCCGCGGAGAGGAACTCGCGGATCTCGTCGCCGTCGAGCACCTCGACCCGGCGGCCCTGCTCGCGCAGCCGGCCCGCCAGCTCGTGGGCGATGGTGGTCTTGCCCGCACTCGGCAGACCCGTGAGCCAGACGGTGGCTCCGGTCGTCACGTGGTTCTCCTGGATCTCGGTGGTGGTCGTCATGTCAGCCGTGCAGCCCGCACTCGGTCTTGGCGCGGCCCGCCCAGCGGCCGGCGCGGGCGTCCTCGCCCTGGAGCACCCGACGGGTGCAGGGCGCGCAGCCCACGGAGGCGTAGCCGTCCATCAGCAGCGGGTTGGTGAGGACGCCGTGCTCGTCGACGTACGCCTGCACGTCCTCCTGCGACCACTTCGCGATGGGGGAGACCTTCACCTTCCGCCGCTTCTCGTCCCAGCCGACGACCGGGGTGTCCGCCCGGGTCGGGGACTCGTCGCGGCGCAGGCCGGTCGCCCAGGCCGCATAGCCCTTCAGACCCTCCTCCAACGGCTGGACCTTGCGGAGCCTGCAGCACAGGTCGGGGTCGCGGTCGTGCAGCTTCGGGCCGTACTCCGCGTCCTGCTCGGCGACCGTCTGCCGCGGGGTCAGCGTGATGACGTTCACGTCCATCACGGCCTCCACCGCGTCCCGGGTGCCGATGGTCTCCGGGAAGTGGTAGCCGGTGTCGAGGAACACCACGTCGACGCCGGGCATCGCGCGGGAGGCGAGGTGGGCGACGACCGCGTCCTCCATCGAGGAGGTCACGCAGAACCGCTTGCCGAAGGTCTCGGCGGCCCACCGGAGGATCTCCAGGGCGGAGGCGTCCTCCAGGTCCCGGCCCGCCCGCTCGGCCAGCGCCTTCAGTTCCTCGGTGGTGCGCTCTTCCTGGACAGCCGTCATGTCCGGTCCCCTCCCGCGTCGGATCGCTGGATCCCCCGGGCCAGCAGCCCGAGGAACTTCAGCTGAAAGGCTCGGTTGCACGCGCCGCATTCCCACGCCCCATGGCCCTGCTCGCCGGGGCGCAGGTCCTCGTCCCCGCAGTAGGGGCAGTGGAACGGCGCCGCACGCTCGCTCACGACAGGGCCTCCTCCGACGCGCGGCCGACCCAGGTCGCGAACCGCTCGCCGTCCGCGCGCTCCTCCTGGAAGCGCTTGAGGACCCGCTCGATGTAGTCGGGCAGCTCGTCCGCGGTCACCTTCAGACCGCGGACCTTGCGGCCGAAGCCGGCCTCCAGGCCGAGGGCGCCGCCGAGGTGCACCTGGTAGCCCTCGACCTGCTGCCCCCGCTCGTCGAGCATCAACTGGCCCTTGAGGCCGATGTCCGCCACCTGGATACGGGCGCAGGCGTTCGGGCAGCCGTTGAGGTTGATGGTGATCGGCTCGTCGAAGTCCGGGATGCGGCGCTCGAGTTCGTCGATCAGCGAGGCGCCGCGCGCCTTGGTCTCGACGATGGCGAGCTTGCAGAACTCGATGCCGGTGCAGGCCATGGTGCCGCGCCGGAACGGGGAGGGCCGGGCGCTGAGGTCCAGCGCCTCCAGGGACTCGACGAGGGAGTCGACCCGGTCCTCCTCGACGTCGAGGATGATCATCTTCTGTTCGACGGTGGTACGGACCCGGCCGGAGCCGTGTGACTCCGCGAGGTCCGCGATCTTCGTGAGGGTGGTGCCGTCGACCCGGCCGACCCGCGGGGCGAAACCGACGTAGTGGCGGCCGTCCTTCTGCCGGTGCACACCGATGTGGTCGCGCCACTGCTGCACCGGCTGCTCGGGCGCGGGCCCGTCGGTCAGCCTGCGCCCCAGGTACTCGTCCTCCAGCACCTGACGGAACTTCTCCGGACCCCAGTCGGCGACCAGGAACTTCAGACGGGCCCGGTTGCGCAGCCGGCGGTAGCCGTAGTCGCGGAAGATCGACAGGACGCCCTCGTAGACGTCGGGGACGTCCTCCAGCGGCACCCAGGTGCCCAGCCGCACACCCAGCTTGGGGTTGGTGGACAGTCCGCCGCCGACCCACAGGTCGAAGCCCGGACCGTGCTCGGGGTGGCGGACGCCGACGAACGCGACGTCGTTGATCTCGTGCACCACGTCGAGGACGGGTGAGCCGGAGATGGCCGTCTTGAACTTCCGGGGCAGGTTCGAGTACGCCTTGTTGCCCAGGACGCGGCGCTTCATCTCCTCCAGCGCCGGGGTGCCGTCGATGATCTCGTCCTCGGCGATGCCGGCGACGGGGGAGGCGATCATCACGCGCGGGGTGTCGCCGCAGGCGGTGACCGTGGACAGGCCGACGGCCTCCAGCCGGTCCCAGATCTCGGGGACGTCCTCGATCCGGATCCAGTGGTACTGGACGTTCTGCCGGTCGGTGATGTCGGCGGTGCCGCGCGCGAACTCCTGCGAGATCTCGCCGATGACCCGCAGCTGCTGAGTGGTGAGCGCCCCGCCGTCGATGCGCACCCGCATCATGAAGTACTCGTCGTCCAGCTCCTCCGGCTCCAGGACCGCGGTCTTGCCGCCGTCGATCCCGGGCCTGCGCTGGGTGTACAGACCCCACCAGCGCATCCGGCCGCGCAGGTCGCTGGGGTCGATCGAGTCGAAACCGCGCTTGGAGTAGAGCGTCTCAATGCGTGTCCGCACATTGAGACCGTCATCGTCCTTCTTCACCTGCTCGTTGCCGTTGAGCGGGGTGAAGTGGCCCGCGGCCCACTGTCCCTCTCCGCGGTGACGGCTCACCTTGCGGCGGGGAGTCGCGGAGGCAGGCTGCTGCGCGACGGCAGGGTTCTGCGGGGTGGCGGCCATGGTTGATACGTCCTTCGGGACAGCGGTGGGTGGCGGCGGCGCGCGGCGCCGTCGGTGAGGGGCGGTGGTCGGGCGGCGGGAGGGGCTCTGACCTGCGCGGGTGCGCGCACGGGTGCGAGTGCGCGTCATTGCGCGGGGGGTGGAGCGAGGAGGGGGTGCCGGGTGCTCTCAGCGCGCCGGACAGATGGCGCTGGACATGCGGCCGAGGTCGACGTGCCGCCGACTCACCAAGGCGATTCCAGTTCCAGACATGACGGAAGCGTGGCACGGCGATCTGGACACAGTCCAGCTTCATCCAGAATGCGGACACCCTTGTCTCGAAGAGAGAGACAAGGGTGTCCTTGGTCACATGCGCCGCAGGCGGTCTTGTCCGTGCTGGTCAGACGGGGTAGGCCCCGGGCCACGGACCCGGATTCGGCACTTCCGGTTCCTCCTCGACCGTGGTGTCGAACAGGGTGAAGCCGCGGCGCCGGTAGTTGTCCAGGGCGTACGCGCCGTCCTTGCTGCAGGTGTGCAGCCACACCCGCGTGGTCGGCTTCCGCCCCGGCCGGCGGTCCGCCAGGTCCCAGGCGCGGGCCGTGCCGTACGACAGCAGGTGCCCGCCGATGCGCCGCCCCCGGAAGGCGGGCAGCAGCCCGAAGTAGACGATCTCGACGACCCCGTCCTCCTGGGCCTCCAGCTCCACGTACCCGGCGGGCGTCCCCCGGTCGTAGGCGACCCAGGTCTCCACCTCGGGCCGGTCCAGGTGCTCCAGCCACCGCGCGTACGTCCAGCCCAGCCGGTCGGTCCAGCGGATGTCCCCGCCGACCGAGGCGTACAGGAAACGGCTGAACTCGGGGGAGGGCACCTCGGAGCGGACGACCCGCACGTCCCCCTCGGGCACGGCGGCCGGAAGGAGGTCGGTGGGCGCGGTCTGCTCCAGGGACCAGGTGGTCACGGAGATGGTCGTCATGCCCGAAAGGGAACCATCCGGCACGAGCCCCTGTCGAACGCCCGACCGGGACGCCGACGGGTCCTAGGGCCTCTCGTTTGGATCAGGTCGGCCGCGACCGACGGTGCGTCGTGGCCGACCCGAGCGGGGCTTGGTGCGTGCAGATGCAAGGCGGAGGAGGGCGCCAACGCGGAGCGTCGGCAACTGACGACAACGCGGCAGATGCGCGTGCCAAGCCCCGCGACGCCGACATGATCCAAACGAGAGGCCCTAGTCCAGGGAACGGTCGACCGAGGCCAGCGGCAGGGCGAACAGCATCCGGCCGGACTGGGACCACACCTCGCCGGTCTCCTCCCAGTAGGACAGGGACGCCGCCAGGTCGCTCCAGCAGCGGTGCGTCTCGTCCGCGCCGCACCGGGTGGGGCGCGCCCCGTCCGCGTCCTGCCGCCACAGCGTGCCGCGTTCGTCCGGCGTCCCGGTCAGCCGGCCCAGGTACCAGCCCGACCGGTACGACAGCACGCTGCGCACGTCGGTCAGCTCCGTCTCGTACATCTCGACCGGGTCCGCGTCGAGCAGTCCCGCGCGCTCCGGTCCGGTGCCGAACGCGTACCGCCACAGCCGGGTCGGCCCGTCCTCGTCCGCGGGCAGCGCCTCGTGCGCCACCAGGCTGTCGGGCGCGGTGCTGCGGTCCAGGGAGATGCCGCCCGGCCGGGGCGCGCCGGCCCCGCCCGTCCGGTAGGAGGCGACGGCCGGCAGCACGTACCGCGCCCCGGCCGCCGACCAGCCGCCGGGCACCCGGCCCACCGACGTGCCGTCCGCGGTGGCCCGCTGGATCCGTTCGACGTCGTACACGTAGAGCGTGCTGTCGTCCGCGGGCCCGGCGGTGACCAGCAGTTTGTCCTGGTACCAGACCATGCCGGACACGGCGGAGCCGAGCCCGCGGTAGTCGCGGCCGCCGTCCACCGGAACGGCCAGCAGGGCCCAGGTGTAACGGAGGCCGTCCGGGTCGCCGGCGTCCACGAAGGCGACCCGGGCGAGACCGTCCTCGGACGGTGTGCCGGTGCCGCGGCTCCACCCGGAGAGGATCACCCGGTGCCCGCCCCAGCGGCCGTCGTCGTCCGCGTCCCCGGAGGTGGTGACCGCGCCGGACCGCCAGCCGTCGGTGTCGGCGGCCGGCCAGCAGTACGCGCGGGTCGCGACGGGCTCGACCGGCAGGGCACGCCGGTCGTCGGCCGTGCAGTCCTCCGCGTCGCCCAGGGAGCCGTCGGGATCGGCGAGCACGGAACCGACGCCGACCGGCCGGCCCATCCCCTCGGAGAGCCGGTCCAGGACGGCACGCGGCACCCGCCGCTCGGTCAGCCGCAGCGGCGCGGTCTCGGCGGACGAGGTGAGCGGCCTCAGCGCGCCGGGGTCGTCGGCGTCGGTGGCCTGGGAGGCGCTGATCATGGTGGCGGCCGCGGTCAGCGCGAGGGCGGTCCCGGCCAGCGCCGCCCGCAGCGCCCTGCCCCGCCTGCGCCGGCGGTGTCTGCCGCGATGCTTCATGACGTCCTCCCGAGACGAGCCAACTGCGTCCGGTGGTCCGAGGGTTGACCGTGGAGCAGATGGGGTGGCCCGTACCGGGATGCTACGGCAGTCGCCCGGCCCGGGGGAGGAAGACCCCGCGAATATGTGAAACAGCGACCTTCCGGGGGCGCCCCCGGGCACGTCCGTACGGCCCGTGCGGCCCCGGCGGACGTCAGGCGCCCCGCACCGGCCGACGCCGGCGGCCCGGGGCCGGGGCCGTCGTGTGGGGGAGCGGGGCGTCGGGGTCGTCCGGGAGGAGGACCTCCACCTCCGCGCTCTCCGCGAAGCGGTAGGGACGGTGGTCCAGGAGGGGCCCCAGGTAGCGGCGCACGCGGGACATCTCCGCGCGCACCGTCACCGTGCGGGCCGGGTCGCCGAAGACGTCCCGGGCGAGGTCGGCGGCACTGCGCCCGGTGCGGTGCACGGCCAGCAGGTACAGCAACCCGGCGTGCCGGGGGCTCAGTTCCCGGGTCCAGGAGCCGGCCCCGCCGGACACCTCCACCGACCGGCGGCGCGGCTCCCTGAGGTCCAGCACGATCCGGGACGCGGCACGTGCCGCCGGTTCGTCCGCCGCCCGCACCAGCCAGCCCCCGGCCAGCGGCTCCAGCGAGCAGCGGCCCAGCGCCGGCAGCCACCGCGTGCCCGCCGACACCGACGCGGGCAGCGCCAGCCGCTCCGTGTACGGCATCCCGGTCACCGCGGCCGTCCAGCCCTGCCGGTCCACGACCAGCGCACGCCCGCCGATCCGGGCCAGCACCGGCGCCGCCACCGCGCGCAGCCGCTCCAGCGACCGCAGGTGCGTCTCCCGCAGCCGCGCCTCGGCGAGCTTGGCCACCGAGTCGACCCACGCCAGGGTGGCCGGATGCATCGTCTCCAGCGGCCCGCTGACGTCCACCACGCCGATCAGCCGTCCGTCCCGCGGATCGGTGATCGGCGCCCCGGCGCACGTCCAGGTGGCGTGCGACCGCACGAAGTGCTCGGCGGCGAACACCTGCACGGGGCGCCGGGTCACCGCGGGCGTCCCCACGCCGTTGGTGCCGACGACCTCCTCACGCCAGTCCGCGCCGATCTCGAAGCCCAGCCCGTCCGCCTTGCGCAGCACCGCCGCGCTGCCCTCCCGCCACAGCACCCGGCCCTCCTCGTCGGCCACCACCATGATGTGACGGGTGACGTCCGCGACCGACAGCAGCCCCTCCCGCAGCACCGGCAGCACGTGCCGCAGCTCCGAGGTCTCCCGCCGCCGCTGCACCTCCTCCCGGGACAGCAGACCGCTGCGGAAGCCGTGGTCCGGGTCCACGCCGCTGCGCAGCATCCGCTCCCAGGACTGCCCGATCACCGGGCGGGGAGCCACGGGCACGCGCTGCCCGGAGAGCGCGGCGGAGCGGACCTCGTCGAGCACCCGCGCCGCACGCGCCGTGTCGACCGCGGCCAGGTGCGTCACGTCCATCGGCGAGAGCGCCACCGGTCCCCTCCCGGAAGAAAGACTGTCGGTCCCATCCTGCCGTCCGCCCCGGGACGGACGCCCGGCACGGCCACCGCGACACCCGTTGCAACCCCTTGCAACCCTGGTGGAGGGCCCCCCGCTGCCGGAGACTTGGGCCGACGCCGTCCCGAGCGGCGTCCACGGCCCGCAAGGGCCCGTGCGGCGGGGGTGGTGCCGTGTCGGCGCGGCACCACCCCCGCGATCTGCCCGACGGCCGGCCGCGCGGTTCCCCGCGCCCCTCGGCCGGCGGTCGCGCCCCTCGGCCGGCGGTCGCGCCCCTCGGCCGGGCTGCCGAGCCCCTCAGGACACCGGCCGGGCCCGCTCCACCACCGACGCCAGGGCCGGCGTGTACGGCAGCGTCCCGAACGCCGCGCCCCCGTCCCCGCCCAGCCGCGCCGCACAGAACGCGTCCGCCACCTGCGGCGGCGCGTACCGCACCAGCAGCGATCCCTGCAGCACCAGCGCGAGGCGCTCCGTCAGCCGTCGCGCCCGCCCCTCGACGCCCTCCAGGTCGGCCAGCTCCGTCAGCAGGCCCTTGATCGCCCCGTCCAGCCGGTGGTCCGCCCCGCGCGCCCGCCCGACCTCCCGCAGATACGCGTCCAGTGCCGCCGGCTCCCGGCGCAGCGCCCGCAGCACGTCCAGCGCCTGGACGTTGCCCGCGCCCTCCCAGATCGAGTTCAGCGGCGACTCCCGCACCAGCCGCGGCATCCCCGACTCCTCGACGTACCCGTTGCCGCCCAGGCACTCCGCCGCCTCCACCGCGAGCGGCGCGCACCGCTTGGTCACCCAGTACTTCGCCGCCGGCACCGCGATCCGCAGCAGCGCCCGCTCCTGCTCGCCGCCGTCGTCGTACGCGGCCGCCAGCCGCAGCGCCAGCGTGGTGGCCGCCTCCGACTCCAGCGCCAGGTCGGCCAGCACGTTGCGCATCAGCGGCTTGTCGACGAGCCTCCCGCCGAACGCCTCCCGGTGCGCGCAGTGGTGCACCGCCTGCGCCACCGCCTGCCGCATCAGCCCCGCCGAGCCCAGCACGCAGTCCAGCCGGGCCGCCGCCACCATCCCGACGATGGTGCGCACCCCCCGCCCCTCCTCGCCGACCCGGCGCGCCCACGTCCCGGCGAACTCGACCTCGGCCGACGCGTTGGACCGGTTGCCCAGCTTGTCCTTCAGCCGCTGGATGAGGAACACGTTGCGGGTGCCGTCCTCCAGCACCCGCGGCACCAGGAAACACGTGAGCCCGCCGGGCGCCTGCGCCAGCACCAGGAAGGCGTCCGACATCGGCGCCGAGCAGAACCACTTGTGCCCGGTCAGCTCGTACGCGCCGTCCTCGGCCAGCGGGCGCGCCGCCGTCGTGTTCGTCCGTACGTCGCTGCCGCCCTGCTTCTCCGTCACGCCCGTCCCGAACAGGGCGCCGGGCTTCCGGCCCGGCGGCCGCAGGGCACGGTCGTAGATCGTCGACGTCAGCCGGGGCTCCCACTCCGCCGCCAGCTCCGGGTCGGTGCGCAGCGCGGGGACCGCCGCGTGGGTCATCGACAGCGGGCCGCCGTTGCCGGCCTCCACCTGCGTCCACACCAGGAACGCCGCCGCCCGCCGCACGTGCCCGCCCGGCCGCCCCCAGGCCGCCGTCAGCCCCGCCGAGACGCCCTTGCCGAGCAGCCGGTGCCAGGCGGGGTGGAAGTCGACCTCGTCGATCCGGTGGCCGTAGCGGTCGTGGGTGCGCAGCCGCGGCGGGTTCCCGTCGGCCTGCGCCCCCCACTCCTGCACCTGCGCGGACCCGGCGGTCCGCCCCAGCCCCGACAGCTCGGAGAGGCCCTCCTCCAGCACCTCCGGGTCCAGGTGCCGCTCGACCGCCTCCACCAGGGCGCGGTCGGCGCCGAACACGTCGTACTGCACCAGCGGCGGAGCCTGGTTGGTCACGGTGTGCGTGCTGCCTGCCATGCGTCGAACGTACCCTGCGGCGGTCCCGCCTCACCCGGCGTTCCTCCTGGGGTGAGTGCGACCTGGCACGACGGATACCTTTAGGACGTGCAGCCAGCAAGTGAATCCCCCGACGCGCCCACCGGCCGCCTCCACCGGGCCCGGGCCCTCTACCGGAACGTCTCCAAACGCAGGACCGCCTGGCTGCTGCTGAAGGACACCGTCAACTCGTGCATCGAGTACCGCATCCTGGGCCTGGCGGCCGAGGCGGCGTTCTTCACGCTGCTGTCGGTGCCCCCGCTGCTGCTCAGCCTGATCGGACTGCTCGGCTACGTCGACGCCTGGACCGGCGCCGACACCATCCAGAGCGTGCAGCGCAACCTCCTGGACGCCTCCCACACGGTGCTGTCCGACCGGGGCGTGACGGAGGTCGCCGAACCGATTCTGCGGGACGTCACCAAGGGCGGCCGGCCCGACGTGATCTCCCTCGGCTTCCTGATCGCCGTGTGGTCGGGCTCCCGCGCGGTGAACGTCTTCATCGAGACCATCACCGTCATGTACGGCCTCGACGGCGTGCGGGGCATCGTCAGGACCCGGCTGCTGGCCTTCCTGCTGTTCATCGTGGCCCTGCTGATCGGCTCCGTCGCGCTGCCCCTGATGGTGGCGGGACCGGACGCGGTGGTCCGGGTGGTGCCCTGGTCGACGACGCTCGTCCAGATCCTCTACTGGCCGGTCGTGATCCTGCTCTCCGTCGCCTTCCTGACCACGCTGTACCACGTCTCCGTGCCGGTGCGCTCCCCGTGGATCGAGGACGTGCCCGGCGCGCTGGTCGCCCTCGCCATGTGGGTGCTCGGCAGCTTCCTGCTGCGGCTCTACCTGACGAACACCGTCGAGGGCCCCACCATCTACGGCTCCCTCGCCGCCCCCGTCGCCGTGCTGCTGTGGATCGGCGTGTCCGCGTTCGCCGTGCTCGTCGGCGCCGCGGTCAACGCGGCCATCGACCGGGTCTGGCCGGCCGCCGCGACCGCCGCGGCCCGCGAGGCCAACGAGCGGATGCGGCAGGCGCAGGTCGCCGAGTACGTCGCCCGCACCGCCGCGGCCGGCGAGGCCGATCCCGACATGCCCTCCGAGTTCCCCGAACGCTGGTCCCGCTTCCTGCCCCCGGAGGACCTCACGGCCCGGCTGCGCGCCCACGCGAAGTCCGCCCCCCCGAGGAACGGCGAGGGCCCGCCCCGCGAGGAGAAGTGAGGGGGTGCCCCGGAGGGACCGGAGCCGGCCCCTCCGGCGTTCGGGGAGCGGGACCGGGGGCCCCGGCTCACGCCTCCCGGGTGCCGGCCGCCGCGCGGCTCCTGCTCGGACTCCTCCGGGGTGACCGGCCCCCGGCGGTCGACGGGCCCGTCCGCGTGGACGAACAGGTCGGTCAGGTGGTGGCCCCGGTTGCGGAGCAGGACGTGCCGCCACGTCCCGGGGACGCGTACGCCGTCCGCCGTGCGGCAGGTGATCCGGCTGCCGCCCGTCCGCCCGTTCCGGGGCGGCCGCGCGGGCTCCCCGCCGCCGGGTTCGCGGCGCCCGCCGCATAGGCTCTCGCCCATGGCCGCCCCCGCACGCCCCGCGCTCCTCGTCTACACCCGCACCACCGACTACCGGCACGCCTCCATCCCCGCCGGGGTCGCCGCCCTGCGCGCCCTCGGCGGCTTCGCCGTCGACGCGACCGAGGACCCGGCCGCCCTCGAGGGACGGCTCGACCGCTACGCCGCCGTCGTCTTCCTCTCCACCAGCGGCGAGGTGCTCACCCCGGCCGGGCGGGAGCGGCTCGCGGCGTACGTCGAGGCGGGCGGCGGGTTCGTCGGGGTGCACGCCGCCGCCTGCACGGAGTACGACTGGCCGTACTACGGCGAACTCCTCGGCGCCCGCTTCGACCGGCACCCCGCCTTCCAGCCGGGCCGTGCCGTCGTCGAGGACCACGGCCACCCGGCGACCCGGCACCTGCCCGCCGTCTGGGAGTTCACCGACGAGTGGTACGACTTCCGCACCGACCCGCGCACCGCCGGCGTGCGGGTCCTGCTCTCCGCCGACGAGTCGTCGTACGAGGGGGGCGGGATGGGCGACGGCCACCCGCTGGCCTGGTGCCGCCGGCAGGGCGCGGGCCGCGTCTTCTACACCGCCCTCGGCCACGCCGCCGAGGCCTACGCCGACCCCGCCTTCCGCGCCCATCTGCGCGGCGGCGTCGCCTGGGCGGCCGGGACGGGCGAGCAGCTCAGTCCGGGCGGTGGGCCGTCGTGACCTGACCGTCCGGTGCCGGGGCCCCGGCGCCGGACGCGGCGATCACCTCGGAGCGGCGGCCGTCCCGGTTCAGGAGGCCGCCGGTGAGGGCGAGGCCGAGGCCGGCCACGGCGAGGACGGCGCCGACCAGGGCGGGGGAGGTCCAGCCCCAGCCCGCCGAGAGGGCCAGGCCGCCGAGCCAGGCGCCGCCCGCGTTGGCCAGGTTGAAGGCGGAGTGGTTGGAGGCCGCCGCCATCGTCGGGGCCTCCTTCGCCTTGGCCATCAGCAGCATCTGGACGGGCGTGGTGATGAGGGAGCCCAGCGCGCCGATGAAGGTGATCGTCACCAGGGCGGGCCAGGTGCTGTGGACGGTGAAGGAGAACGTCACCAGGGACGCGGCGAGCAGGGCGAGCCCCGCGTACAGCGTCGGACGCAGCGCGCGGTCCGTGAGCGGGCCCGCGACCAGCGTGCCGAGCGTCATGCCGACGCCGTAGAGCGCGAGCACCAGGGTGGTCGAGGACTCGGAGACGCCCGTCACGTGGGTCAGGATGGGCACCAGGTAGCTGTAGACGGCGAAGAAGCCGCCGAATCCCACCACGGCGACGGCCAGGCCGATCGCCACCTGCCGGTTGCCCATCGCCCGCAGCTCGTGCCGGATGCCGGACTTCCCGCCGCGGGGCTGGTGGGGGACGAAGAGGGCCAGCGCGGCGAGGGCGGCGAGACCGATGACGGCGATCGCGAGGAAGGCGGACCGCCAGCCCAGCTGCTGGCCGAGGGCGGTGCCGGCCGGGACGCCGACGATGTTCGCGACGGTGAGTCCGAGGAACATCCTCGAGACGGCGCGCGCGGCCCGGTCGGGGGCGACCAGCCGGGAGGCCACGACGGCGCCCACGCCGAACAGCGCCCCGTGCGGCAGCCCGGTCAGGAAGCGGGCGCCGAAGAGCAGGCCGTAGGTGGGGGCCAGCGCGGACGCGACGTTGCCGACCACGAACAGTCCGGACAGGAGCAGCAGCAGCCGCTTGTGGGGCACGCGCGCGCCGATGCCCGTCAGCACGGGGGCGCCGACGACGACGCCGAGCGCGTAGGCCGAGACGAGGTTGCCGGCGTCCGGCACGGAGACGCCGACCCCGTCGGCGATCTGGGGCAGCAGCCCCATGGTGGCGAACTCGGTCGTGCCGAGACCGAACGCGACGACGGCCAGGGCCAGCAGAGCCAGTGGCATGGTGCGGGGAAACCTTTCGAAGACGGCGGGCCGGATCAGGGAGGGGCCGGGGTCGCCCCCGGCTCTCGTGACCGGACGCGCTGAGCGCCGTTGCCCCGCGCACCCCGGGACAGGGGAAGCCCATAAGAGGTGGAGCAAGGACGGCGGGCCGCGCATTCCAAGATCGGGCCGCACACCGCCGTGAGCTGTGTCACGGTCACGCCGTACCGGGCGGGGCACCGCCCTCCGGCCCCGCCCGTCAGCCGGTGCCGCCCGCACGGGGCCCGGGGGGCGCCGTGCTGGCGCGTTCCACCAGCCGGGTCGACAGTTCCGTGCGGGTGCTCTCCGGGCGGTGGCCCTCCATCATGCGCAGCAGCAGCCGCAGGGCCGTCGCCGCCATCTCGGACAACGGCTGGCGGACCGTCGTCAGGGCCGGGGTGAGCCAGCGGGCCTCGGGCAGGTCGTCGAAGCCGACCACGCTCATGTCGTCCGGTACGCGCAGCCCCCGCTCGGCCAGGGCCGTGTAGACGCCCAGCGCCATCCGGTCCGAGCAGACGAAGACGGCCGTGGGCGGCTCGGGCAGGTCGAGGAGCTCGCGCACCCGGCGGCCGGCCGCGTCCTCACCGGAGCCGGCGTGCCGGACGTACTCGGGGCGGTGGCGCACCCCCGCCGCGGCGAGCGCCGAGCGGTACCCGGCGATCCGCGCGTCGGCGCACGGCGTGTGCCGGTGGCCGGCCACGACCGCGACGCGCTCGTGTCCCAGGCCCAGCAGGTGCTCGGTGGCCGTCACCCCGCCCCGCCAGTTCGCCGCCCCCACCGACACCACCCCCGCCGGCGGCTCCGGCACCGGGTCGATCATCACGAACGGGATGCGGTGCTGCTCCAGCCACGCGTACTGCGGCTCGCCCAGCTCGGCCAGGTGGAACAGCACCCCCGACGATCCCCGCAGGACGAGTCTGTCCAGCCAGCCCCGCTCCGCACGGCTCCGCGTCAGGGCCGCCGAGACGACGAGCTCGAGGCCCGCGTCGTGCGCCGCCTCCTCCGCGCCGTGCAGCACCGCGCCCGCCCCGGAGGTCTCCAGCGAGTGCACCACGAGGTCCACCAGGCGCGGCGTCCTGCCGGCGTCGAACCGGGGCCTCCTGATGTACCCGAGCCGGTCCAGTGCCTCGGTGACGCGGCGGCGGGTCTCGGGCGCCACGTCCTCGCGGCCGTTGACCACCTTGGACGCGGTCGGCACGGACACCCCCGCCTCACGGGCCACCACCGCCAGCGTCGGCCCGGCTGTCGCGCCGGCACCCCCCGCACGGACCATCGAACGCCCACCCCTCCCGATAGAAAGCGCTTCCTACTGTAGGTCCGGCACACCGGGGCGGGAAGGACTCCCACGCGTACCGGGAATACCGGGAGGCGCCGTAATGCTCTCGTGTCGCCGGTGGGACCGGCCGGGCGCGCGGTGCCGCGGCGCGGTGAAGGGCTGGTGGGCACATGACGGCGGACCGGGGCGACCCGTGATCAGAACCCCGTACGGGGCCGTGCGCGGCCGCTGGGAGCGGGACGTGGCCGTCTTCCGGGGCATCCCCTGCGCGGCGCCCCCCTTCGGCCCGCGCCGCTTCCGCCCGCCGGTCCCCCCGGACCGCTGGGACGGCGTGCGGGAGGCCGCCGCCTTCGGACCGACGGCCCCGAAACCCCCGTACTCGCAGGCCTTCGCGCAGTACCTCTCCGACCCGGCGATCCCCGGCGACGACTGCCTCAACCTGGACGTCCGGACCCCGGACCCCGCCTCCGGCGCCCGCCTCCCCGTCCTCGTGTGGCTCCACGGCGGAGCCCTGACCAGGGGCTCCTCGGCCGTCCCCGTCCACGACGGCCGCGCCTTCGCCCGCGACGGCGTGGTGTTCGTGTCGGTCGACCACCGCCTCGGCGTCGAGGGCTGCGGCCTCTTCCCGGACGCCCCCGCCAACCCCGGCCTGCGCGACCAGGTGGGACGCGCACCACCCGGTGCAGGTCTACGGCGACGGCGCCCCGCACGTCGAACACGGCCTCCGGGACCGCGAACTCGCCCTGTGGCCCACCCCCGGCCGCCCCGCCGACGAGCCGGCGCCCCCCGAACCCCACTCGGTGCTACGCCGCCTGCGCCGCGCCGGCGCACTCCGCCGCGTCCGAGCGCCACGCGCCGTTCCCCTTCGACGTCCGCCGGACCCCCTCGCCCCGCGTCCACGCCGACGACCCGGACACGGGCCGGTCGCGGGACCGGCCGGACACATCCCCGAGCCCGTGGGGGTCCTGCTCTGCGATGCTTGCCGCCGGGCCGGGTCCGGCCGCCCGGTGACGTCCGCGAAGACGTCGGAGGGCGTCGCCGCCGTCCCCGGACGTGTGTGCGCTCGACGACGAGGGAGAAGAGCATGGAGCCGTCGGAACTCCGCCGCGCGGTCGAGGCGGGCCGGGCCACCGCCTCGGAGCTGGGCCTTCGGGCCGACGACGCGATCGTCGTCCACGACTCGGACCGCGTCGCGCTGCGCCTGCTCCCGTGCGACGTCCTGGCGCGGGTCGCGCCTTCGGGGCAGCTGGCCGATTCCGAGTTCGAAGTGGAGGTCGCGCGCCGCCTCGCCGCCGTCGACGCGCCGGTGGCCGAGCTCGAGCCCCGGGTCGAGCCCCGGGTCCACGTGCGCGACGCCTTCGCCGTCTCGCTGTGGACCTACTACGAACCGGTGGGCCCGGAGATCGCGCCGGCCGACTACGCGGACGTGTTCCTGCGGCACCATGCCGCCCTGCGCCGGGTCGACCTGGACGCACCGCACTTCACCGATCGGGTCGCCGCGGCGCTGAGGGAGGTGAACGACCGGGACCGGTCCCCCGAGCTGCCCGATCCCGACCGGGAGTTCCTCAGCGGCACACTCGCCGGGCTGAGCGCCGCGATCGGCGTCGACGAGGCCGAGGACCAGCTGTTGCACGGCGAGCCCCACCCGGGCAACCTCCTGAACACGAGGAGAGGGCCGCTCTTCGTGGACCTCGCCACCTGCTGCCGCGGGCCCGTCGAGTTCGACCTCGCCCATGCGCCCGAGGACGTGGGGAAGCACTGCGCGGGGGCCGACCAGGACCTGATCCACCGGTGCCGCGCCCTGAACTGGGCGATGTTCTCCGCCTGGCGCTGGCGCCGGGACGACCACATGCCCGACCGGGACCACTGGAGGGTGGAGGGCCTCGACCGGGTGCGTGCCGCACTCGACCGCTGCGGACCGGGCCGGACCTGAGACGGCGGGCCCGCCGGGGCCCGGCCCGCCGCGCCGTGTGCGGCGTCCCGTCAGGGTGCGGCGGTCGCACCCGACCGGCTCGGGAGGCGGGGCTCACGCCGTGAAGGTGTTGACCTTGACACCGGCGTCAAGGTCGCACGATGGCCGGCATGAACAGCAGCGCAGCACACGGCGGCAGGGTCGTCGTCGTCACCGGAGCCGGCACGGGCATCGGCCGGGCCACCGCCCGCGCCTTCGCCGCCGGAGGCGACCGCGTGGTCGCCGTCGGACGACGGAGCGGACCGCTCGGGGAGACCGCGGCAGGACACGACCGGATCACGCCCCTGCCCGCCGACATCACCGCCGAGGGCGGGCCCGAGCGGATCGCCCGGACCGTGGTGGAGACCCACGGCCGGCTGGACGTGCTGGTCAACAACGCCGGCATCGTGCGCGGCGGCGCCCTCGGCACGCTGACGCCGGAGGCGATCACGGACCAGCTCGCCACCAACCTCGTCGCCCCCGTCCTGCTGGCGCAGGCCGTGCTGCCGCCCCTGGAGGCGTCGGGCGGAGTGATCGTCAACGTCAGCACCTCGGTGGGACAGCGGGCCTGGCCGGGCGGTTCGGTCTACGCGGCGACCAAGACCGCCCTGGAACTGCTCACCCGCAGCTGGGCGGTGGAACTGGCGCCCCGCGGCGTCCGGGTGGTGGCGGTCGCCCCCGGAGCGATCGACACCCCCATCGGCGAGCACCAGGGCCTGACGCCGGAGCGGAGGGCCGCGGTGCGGGAGTGGCAGCTGGCGCACACCCCGCTGGCCCGCATCGGCCGCCCCGAGGAGGTGGCCTGGGCGATCACCCGACTCGCCGCGCCGGAGGCCTCGTTCGTCACCGGGGTGGTGCTCCCGGTCGACGGAGGAGCGGTCGTCGCGTGATGGGAGTGAGCCGGGAGGCGGGACGGATGCGGATCGGTGAGCCGGCCGGGGCGACCGGGGCGACCACCCGTGCGCTGCGGCACTACGGGCAGGCCGGGCTGATCTCCTCCGAACGGGCCGCCAACGGCTACCGCGTCTACGAGGAGCGGACCGTCGTACGGGTCCGCAACATCCGGTACCTGCTGGCCGCCGGACTCACCCTGGACGACGTGCGGGTGTTCCTGCCCTGCCTGGACGGCGACGTGGCCGCCGCACCGCCCTCCGCGAAGGGGCTGAGGGTCGCGCGGGAACGGCTGGCGGTCCTCGACGCGCGCATCGCCGCCCAGACCGAGGCCCGCGACCGCCTGGCGGCCGCGCTCCGGGAGAGGACCGGCGATCGGATCCGCCCGGTGGCCTGACCGCCGCTCCCGCCGCCGGCGGGGGAGTGGTCCCCGCACCGCCGGTTGCCGGCCGCCGGGTCGCCTGCCCGCGTGCGGAAGGGGCCGTGCGAGCGTCGAGCGCGTTCCGCGCGGGCCGGGGGGCGGCGGTCGCGTCCCGCGCGGGCCGGGGGCGGCGGTCGGGTCCGCTCCGGCCCGCGGACCGCGCCAGGGCCGACGGCCGGTCAGAGCTTGCCGAGGGCTTCGGCCAACGCGGTCGCGGCGGACGCGATCACCGTGTCGTCGTGTCCGGTGCCGTCGAGGTTGCGGCGGGTGAACACCGACAGGACGACCGGCGCGTCCGACCCCGGGGGCCAGGCGATCGCCAGGTCGTTCGCGGTGCCGTGGTTGCTCGCGCCGCCGGTGCCGGTCTTGTCACCGACCGTCCAGTCCCCCGGCAGTCCCGCCTTGATCCGCTTCGTGCCGGTGAGGCTCGCCTTCAGCCAGCCGACCAGCCGCGCCCGGTCCCGGGGATGGAGGGTGTCACCGGTGGTGAGCTCGGAGAAGGTCCGTGCGGCCGCCGCGGGGGTGGTGGTGTCGCGCGTCTCGCCGGGCGCCCACTCGGTCAGCCGGGGTTCCGGCCGGTCCAGGCGGCTCGTCCGGTCGCCCGTGTCGCGGAAGAACCCGGTCAGCCCGCGCGGCCCGCCGATCTGCTCCAGCAGCATGTTGCCCGCGAAACCGTCGGACTTGGTGATCCCGGCGCGGCAGAACTGAGCGGGCGTCATCCCGGTGTCGGTGTACTCGGTGGTCTCCGGGGAGTTCCCGGTCAGTCCGGCCATGTCGGCGGGCTTCCAGCGCACCACCTCGTCCATCAGCCCCGGCTCGCCGGTGCGCGCCCTGTCCAGCACCGCCGCACACGCGAACACCTTGAACGAGGAGTTGAACGGGAAACGCTCGTCGGCCCGGTACCCGACCGCACGGCCGGTCCCCAGGTCGATGCCCACCGCGCCGATCCGCCCGTCGTAGGACTTCTCGAGTTCCCGCAGCGTCTCGGTCAGGCCGGAGTCGGAGGAGACGTCGTCCGGCGTCCGGGGGGCGACACCCGGGCCGCTCGTCCCGACGGCGGCACCCGTGTCGGTGGTGACGGTGACGCCGGTGGTGTCCGCCGCGCAGGCGGTGACTCCCAGCAGCGCGGAAGCAGCCAGCGTCGCGAGCAGTGAGCGCGAGCGGAGGTGCCGTCCCACGCGGAAGAAGGGGTGGGAAGCCATCAGGAAGCGTCCAATCTCGAGAGGGAGCGTTACGCGTGTCGACGTGGCCGTCGACGACCGGCCGGGCCGAGCGGTGCGGAAGGCCCGTCACCGGCCCGGCGGCCTCGTCCACCGGTCCGCGGGCCGCATGTCGCCGTCGTACACGGTGCGGTAGTCCGGGACGACGGTCCGGGTGGCCGGGGACGCCTTCCGGACCTGGGCGAGGAAGGCGTCGAGGTCCGTCGCCGGGTCGCGGACCGGTGGACCGCTCAGCGGCAGCTCGAAGTTGTCCCAGTGGACGGGGACGACGACACCGGGGGCGTCCAGGGCGTCCAGCAGCCGGGGCACGTAGCGGTGGGTGGTGCCGGTGGCGCCGGGCACGGCGATCATCGCGAGGTCGGGGCGCAGGCCCCGCACCGCCCGCTCGGAGAAGTCGCTGGCCCCCATGAGGAACGCCGACGGGCCGCCCTCTCCGGCCGTGACCTGGAAGGCCAGGGTGTCGCCCTCGGGCAGGTCCGCGATGGTGCGGGGAACCTCCGCCGGCGGGGCGTTCAGCGTGCCCGGGGCGAAGTACGAGCAGTTCTTGTTGCGGCTGTGCAGGCCGGGCACGACCTCCACGGTGACCGGGCCGATGTCCAGCACCTCGCCCCCCTTCACCACGGAGATCCGTCCCGGGTCGACTCCGAGGGCGGTGAGCAGGTGGTACGTGGTCTCGGTGCCGATGACGCGGGCGCCGGTGGTCCTGGCGATGTACGGCACGTCGCCGAGGTGGTCCCAGTGGGAGTGGCTCACCAGCACCAGGTCGGGGCGGCCGATGTGCGCGTCCACGACGGCGGGGTCCGTTCTCAGCTCGGTCCCCGGGTTGAGGCCGTCCTTGAACAGACCGGTGCAGAAACGGGTGAGGTAGGGGTCGAAGAGCACGGTGCGGCCGTCCACGTCGATGCGCCAGCCGGCGGTGCCGAGCCAGCGGAACGACACGGAACGGGCGGCCCGGTCACCGCCCCGGTCACGGACGGCGGTCGCGGACGTGGTGGTTGCGGTGGCCGTCGTGGCCGGGATCAGCGGGGCCGCCGCACCGAGCGCGGTGCCCCGCAGCACCGTACGGCGGTCGAGCCCGCGACGAGGGGGGACGCCCGGTCCGTGCGAGGCGTGTATGTCCTGGGTCATGGAGTCAGCAGAGCAAGGAGTGAAGTCCCTTGTCCAAGACCGGATTCGGGCACGTCCGATACGCGAACGCATATGCGCCCCGGTCAGCGGCCGTCGCCGCGGAGGAAGGCGGCCGCGATTCCGGCGACCCGGCCGATCGCCGCGTCCACCGTGGCGCGGGAGGCGGTCAGATCGCGCGTGCGCGCGAACACGGCGATCGCGTAGCACGCGCCGTCCGGGTAACGGGCGACGCCCGCCTCCATGTGCAGTCCGGGCAGGGTCCCGGTCTTGGCCGCGACCGCGACGTCGTCCGGGAAACCCGACACCAGCCGGTGACGGAAGACCTGCCTGCCCATCAGGTCGCGCACGAGCGCACAGGCTTCCGGCGGTCCGGCGGCATCGGTCCAGACGAGCCGGAGCAGCCGGGTGATCTCCCGGGGCGTACTGGCCGTGGTGTGACGGGGGTCCAGCACCGCCAGCCGTCGCTTCCTCTCGTCCGGCAGGGCCGGGTAGCGCACGGCGAACTCCCTCTCGTCGCGTGCCCCGACCTCCGAGAGCATCGACTCCAGCAGGTCCCGCGGGCCGCCCACGACGCGCGTCCGCTCCAGGCCGAGTTCCTCGGCGAGCAGCCGCACGGTGTCCAGGCCGACCCGGTCCAGCAGCAGGTCGGCGGCCGAGTTGTCGCTGACCGACATCGCGAAGTGGGCCAGGTCGCGCAACGACAGCTCGACGTCGTCCAGACAGCCGGCGGTGCCCCAGCCGCCGAGCCGGTCGGCCGAGGTCACCCGCACCCGCTCCCGCGGATCGAGCTGGCCGGCCACGACCTGCCGGGCGAACTCCAGCACCAGCAGTATTTTGAAGATCGAGGCGATGACCACGGCGTCATCGGCGCCCACGGCGATCTGACGGGTATCGCGTTCGCCCTCGGTCCCCCCGGCGGCCGGCGTGCGCGCGCGGACGGGAACAGCGTGCACCTGCCCCCTCGCGCCCGCCCCGGCGAAGACCCGCCTGATCCGTTCCTCGGTCGCCGCTCGCGTGCTCGTCACTGCTCGTCCTCGGACATCGGCTTTCCCCGTCATCGGCCGGCCGACCGGGTGTCTCCCCCAAGTCGGTTTCCGCATACGATCCTTGATCGTGGATCTCTTGCGCCACCTGCGTCTCTTCGTCACCGTAGCCGACGAGCTGCACTTCAGCCGGGCCGCCGAACGGCTGGGCATGGCCCAGCCGCCGCTCAGCCAGGCGATCCGCCGACTGGAGAGGGAACTCGGAGTCGAACTGTTCGACCGCTCGCAGCGCGGCGTCCGGCTCAGCGCCGCCGGAGCGGCGCTGCTGGACGAGGCCCACGGACTCCTCGCCCGGGAGGAGAGGCTGCGCACCCTGGCCCGCCGCGCCGCCGACGGCGGCCTCGGCACCCTGCGCGCGGGGGTGCCGCCCGACACCACCGCCGCCGTCCTGTCCGCGCTGCTCTCCGCCTGCGCGGAACACGCTCCGGAGCTCTCCGTCGACCTGCAGGAGGTCACCACCGCGGAGCAACTGGGGCTGCTGGCCTCCGGAGGCCTGGACGTCGGACTGGTGCACCACCCCGTCGACGCCACCGAACTGCGGCTCGGTCCCGGCGTCTCGCTGGACCTGGGCGTCGTCCTCCCCCGCACCTCCCCCCTGGCCCGGCTGCCGGAAGTGTCGCTCGGCGACCTCGCCGGCCACGACCTGGTGCTCTTCCCCCGCGCGCACGCACCCGATTGGCACGACCGCGTCCTCGACGTGTGCCGCGCCGAGGGCTTCGTCCCGGGCCGCCTCCGCCACGCCTCCAACCCCGAACTCCTGCTCGCCCTCGTGACGGCGGGGCACGGGGTCGCCTTCGACCAGGGACCGGCGGCCCGCAAGGAGCCCCGCGTCGCCTGGTGCCCCCTGGCGGGCCGCCCCCTCACCCTGCGCGTCGGCGGCGCCTGGCCCGCCGGCCGCGGAGCCCACCCGGCCGCCCGCCGCTTCGCCGAACTCGCCGCCGAGGTCCTGGCCCGCCACCACACCGCCGCTTTCCGGCGGGAGGGCATCGCCCACCCACCCGACGACACTCCGCGTCCGTGGTCGGTGGTGTACGGCTGAACACCCGCACGCCGGCCGGTGACCTAGAGTTCGGACTCCCCCCACGAGGTGACGTCCACGGTGTCGCCGACGGACAGGGTGCCGGTGCGGAGCACCGCGTACTTCGTGCCGTAGGCGACGCCGCCCTCGGTGGCGCGGCGGTAGCCGGCGAGGGTGCGCAGCGGCTCCGGACCCGCCTTCGCCCCCGTGTCCTGGTCGACCATCGTGACCGCGCAGCGGAGGGCGAGCTTGGCGTAGCCCAGCTCGGTGTCACCGATGCGGATGCGGTGGGCACGGTCCTCGGTGTGCGGTTCGTCCCAGCCGTCGACCACGATGTTGGGGCGGAAGCGGTCCATCGGCAGCGGCGGGAGGCCGCGTTCTGCCAGCTTGCGGTGGAGCAGGCCGAGCGTGGCGCGCGAGACGACGTGCAGGGCGCAGCTGTCGGCGTAGGCGGAGGTGCCGGGGGTCCTGCCGTCGGTCACCCGGTCGTGCTCCGGCGGCACGCGCACGAGCCGGCTCGGTGCGCCGAGCACCTGCGTGAACCAGGCGGCGGCCGTGTCACCCTGGTCGATGCCCTGGTAGGCCTTCCCGAGCACCTCCACCTTCCGCCGGTCGCCGGCCGTGTCCACGCGCAGGTCCAGCGCCTCGACGCCCGGCGCGCGCAGCCCGAGCCGTTCGCCGTCGTCGCCCACCGCGGGCCGGACCAGGGCCAGCCGGGGGTCCCTGCGCTGGGTCCGCCCCACCCCCTCCTCGCTCACGACCACGAAACTGCGGTCGTGCGCGAGCCCGGCGGGCGTCAGCGGAACCTCGTCCACCGATGTCCCGGCACAGCCCTTGACGGGGTAGTACGTCAGCTCGACAACGCCTGCCATGGTGGCGTTTCCGTCCTTTCCCCTTGTCGCCGGTCGCGTCGGCGGTCGGCGATCAACAGTTGAGAAGCCGGTCCCCCTCGTGGACGAGCCTAGGCGTCATGGCTGTCGGCGGGTCCCTGCGCGAGGGGACGAACGCGGCGGGTGTCCGGGAGACGAACGGACGGATCCGACGGAGCCGTGGCAGCGGCGTCGGTTCCGGGGGTGTGCGAAGAGGCGACGAGGGCAGGATGCGAACCCGCGTCCTCCCGGGATAGGAGCCGGGCGCTCCTCCGCGGAGCCTCCCCGTCGCCACCGTGATCATTGCCCGGGCCACTGCGCGGGTCGCGGGTCGCCGGGCGCGGGCTGCCGCTCGTGGCCGGGCAGGCGGACGAGCGGGACGTGGGGGAGCGGGCCCCCAGGGGGGAAGGCCGTGCGGCGCGCGTGCGCTACGGAGCCCGCAGCACCGACGCCACCGACGCGATCGCCTCCGGCCCCACCCGGCAGCACCCTCCGACCAGTCGCGCCCCCGCCTCACGCCAGCCCTTCACCTGCCCGGCGGTGAACGTCGACCGGCCCGTCCACGCCCGCGCCCCCGCGTCCCAGGTCTCGCCGCTGTTGGGGTAGACCACGACCGGTTTGCCGGTGACGCGGGCCGCGAGGGCCACCGCGCGGTCCGCGTCCTGTGGCGTGCAGCAGTTCACGCCGACCGCGATCACCTCGTCCGCCCGCGCCGCCGGCGCGAAGGCCTCCTCCAGCGGCTGGCCCGCACGGGTGCGGTCGCCGGACACCGAGTACGACAGCCAGGCGGGTACGCCGAGACCGCGCAGCGCACGCAGCAGGGCCTGGGCCTCGTCCGTGTCGGGGACCGTCTCCAGGGCCAGGACGTCCGGGGCGGCCCCCGCCAGGACCTCCATGCGCGGGCGGTGGAAGCGCTCCAGTTCCGCCACGCTCAACCCGTACCGGCCCCGGTACTCCGAGCCGTCCGCGAGCATGGCGCCGTACGGGCCGACCGAGGCCGCCACCCACAGGGGGCGGGACGCCCGGGCCCGCCGGGCCGCCTCACGGGCGCACTCCACGCTCAGGGCCAGCAGCCGGCCCGCCTCCTCCCGGCCGATCCCGCGCCGCGCGAAGCCCTCGAACGTGGCCTGGTAGCTCGCCGTGATCGCCACGTCCGCGCCCGCCTCGAAGTACGCGAGGTGGGCCGCCGTCACCGCTTCGGGGTCTTCCGCGAGCAGCCGGGCCGACCACAGCTCGTCGCTCAGGTCGTGTCCGGCCGCCGCGAGCTGGTTGGACAGGCCGCCGTCGAGGACGACCGTGCCGCGCGCGAGGGCCTCGGCGAGGGCGGGAGGGGTGTTCATACCGGCGACGTTAGCCGAGGCGGCGGCCACGGCGCGCCCTGCGGGCACAGTGCTGGGATGCTGGGAGAGGGCACGGCCGAGCGAGGGCGGTGAGCGCCATGACCGGGCTTGAGGACGACGGCTCGTCCGCTGCGGAACCCCTCGCCGACCCCCACGGGGACCCCTTCCTGCGGACCCGGTTCGCCGTGCCCGCGCGCCCGGTGACGTACCTGCGGCGGGAGCGGCTGACCAGACACCTCGACCAGGGTCTGCGGACCCCGCTGACCCTGGTGAACGGCGCCGCGGGGGCCGGGAAGACCCTGCTCGTGGCGGACTGGGCGGAGCGTCTGGACGGCGCGTTGCCGGTCGCCTGGCTCACCACCGAGGCGACCGGGGACGGGCCCGGCATGTTCTGGGCGTACCTGCTGCGCGCCCTGCACGCCGTCGGCGTCCCGCTGCCCGACGGCATCGGCTTCCCGGCGGACGCGGACCGGGTGAGCCCCGCCCTGCAGGCCCGGCTCGCCGCCGGGCTGAGCGGCCGGGAGCGGCCCGTGGTCCTGGTGCTCGACGAGTTCGACCGGGTCACCGCCCCGGAGATCGCCGGACAGCTGGAGTTCGTGCTGCACCACGCGGGGCCGGGGCTGCGGCTGGTCCTCGTCTCCCGCACCGAGCCGCTGCTGCCCCTGCACCGCTACCGGGCCGCGGGCGAGCTGACGGAGATCAGGGGCGCCGAGCTGGCCTTCACCCCGGACGAGGCCGCCGTGCTGCTGGAACTGCACGGTCTGCGGCTGCCCCCGGCCGCGGTGCGCGCGCTCGTGGAACGCACCCGGGGGTGGGCCGCCGGACTGCGGCTGTGCGCCCTGGCGGCGGGGCGGAGCCGGGACCCGGAGCTGTACCTCAAGGAGTTCGAGGCGGACCGGAGCGCGATCGCCGACTTCCTGCTGGCGGAGGTGCTCAAGCGGCAGGACGCCGGGCCCCAGGACCTGCTGCTGCGGGTGAGCGTGCTCGACCGGTTCTGCCCCGGCCTGGCGGACGCGGTCACCGGGCGCGACGACGCCGGGGCCGTCCTGGCCCGGCTGAGCCGGGACGACGCCTTCGTCGAGCACCTCGGGCACGGCCTGTACCGCCTCCACCCCCTGTTCGCCGAGATCCTCCGCGCCCATCTGCGCCTGCGCCTGCCCGGTCTGGAGCCCGAGCTGCACCGGCGGGCCGCCGCGTGGCTGCGGCGGTCCGGACGCCTCACCGAGGCGCTCGGGCACGGGGCCGCCGCCGACGACTGGGAGTTCACCGCCGGCGCCCTGGTCGACGACCTCGCCATCGGCCAGTTCTTCACCGGGCCGCGCTCCACCGCGGTGACCGGACTGTTCTCCCGCATGGGGCGGGAGGGTGCGGGGGCCGCCCCGGAGCTGGTGCGGGCGGCCGGCCGGCTGGCCCGGCGCGAGGTCGACGGCGGACTGGCCCACCTGCGCCGCGCACAACGGGAGCTGGCGGAACCGGCCGCACACGACGACACGGCGGCGGCCCGGCTGAGCTGCGCCCTGCTGGAGGCGCTGGCCGCCCGGCTGGCCGGGGCGCCGGACCGGGCGGAGGCCGCGGCGCGGGCGGCCGGGGAGCTGCGGGGGACGGTCCCCGACGAGCTGCTGGAGCGGCATCCCGAACTCACCGCGCTGCTGCTGGACCACCTCGGCTCCGCGCGGCTGTGGGCCGGGCGCTTCGAGGAGGCGCGGGCCGCCCTGTCCAGGGTGGCCGACTCCGCGCCGGGAGCGGCCACGGCGCTCCCGCGCGGGGACTCGCTGGGCCGGCTCGCCCTGATCGACCACCTGGACGGCTGGCCCGGCCGGGCCGAGCGCAGGGCACGCGAGGCCCTCGTCGAGGCGGAGCGGTTCGGGCTGCCCCGGGCGGTCGGCTCCGGTGTGGGACGGCTCGTCCTGGCCGCCGTCGCCGTGGACCGCGACGAACTGGGGCAGGCCCAGGCACTGCTCGACACCTCGGCCGAGGTGCACCCCGCGCTGCGGGACCCCGTGCTGGAGGCCGGGCGCGCCCTGACGGCCGCGCGCCTGCACCTGGCGCGCGGCGATCCGGGGGCCGCGCTCGCGGCGGTGGAACCGGAGGTGCCCGCCGACGCCGTCTCGCCGTGGGCGCACGGCCAGACGGCGCTCGTCGCGGCCGC
>NZ_JBEORT010000039.1:0-55836 GCF_040302425.1 Streptomyces sp. NPDC126497 | reverse complement strand
GCGCGCACCCCGGCGCGCCCGCCGTCGGACGACCCGGGCCGCCCGGGGCGGGCCACCACGCCGGCACCCCCGAACACGCCCGGGCCGCCGACGACTCCGCCGGGCCGCCCACGGCCGGCCCGGCCTCCCCGCTCCCGCCCGGGCAGCCGGGGACGAACCACCCGCCCGCCCATGTGGCCGGGCGGAGCACCCCCGCCCAGCCCCCGGCGCCGGGCCCGTACGGACACCCCCAGCAGCCCGCGTACGGCCACCCCCACAACGGTCCCGCCGTCGGCCACACCCCGTCCTACGGGCCGCCGCCGTACGGCCCGGTGTCCGAGCCGCGCCGGGACAACCGGTCCACCGTGCTGCTCGTGGTGATCGCGCTGGTCGTCGCGCTCGCCGCCGGCGGCACCGTGTACGCGCTGATGAGCGGAGGGGAGGTCGACCACCGGGCCGGCGGCGACCCCACCGCGCCCCCGTCGCACGGCGGCGCACCCCCGAGCACCGCCCCCACCACTCCCGACGGGACCCGGCGGTCCGACACCTCCGCGCCCGCGGACGGGGCCGTCCCCGCCGACTACCTGGGCAACTGGTCCGCCACCATCGACAACGCGAGCGGCCGCCACACCCGCAGGCTGACCCTCCAGCAGGGCGAGGTCGGCGACACGGTCATGTCCCTCGTCGCCGACGGACCCACCGGCAACGGCACCTACCACTGCGTCTTCGAGGCCCGCCTCACCGCCGACTCCGGCGGCCGGCTGGAACTCGGCCCGTCCTCCGTGGCGGTCGGCCGGCCGCGCAGCGCCTGCGCCCCGGGCTCCGCCAGCGAGATCACCCTGCTCCCCGGCGACTCCCTCCGGCGCGTGACCACCGGCAACGGCGAGCAGCTCACCTACACGCGGGACTGAACGCCCGACGGACTCCCGCGGACGAACGCCCACGGCCGCCTGCCGTGCCGGACCCCGGCGGGAAGGGGACCGGCGGGAAGGGGGCCGTGCGCACGGAACGCGCCGTGACCAGCCCGCTCAGCGCGGCTCGGGCGGACGCTGGCGCGGCATGTTGGGGCGGGCCGGTCCCTGCGGGGACGGGAAGCGACCGTGCGCGAGGGGGGCCTCCGGGCGGCCCGCGCCCGCCACCGCCGTCTGGATGCCCAGCGGCACGCCGCCGGTGCGGAACTCCACCATCCAGTCGGCCGTCTCGACCCGCACCAGCTCGGTGACGTCCTCCGAGAAGCGCCGCAGCACCGCCAGGCACCGCTCGGCCGCCTCGCTCGCCGTGCCCTCGGTCGGGCCGAGCACCTCACGCACGCACTCCGACGCCCAGTCGAACTGGAACGCCTGCAGCCGCCGCTGCACGGCCTGCGCGGTCGCCACGTCGCGCATCCAGCCGGACGTCATCCCGAAGAACCGGTCCCCGGCCACGCAGGCCGCCCCGAGCAGCAGCGCCAGATAGCCCCAGGGCGCGGACCCGTCGGCCGCCCCGGTCAGGTCGAGCAGCGGCAGCGCGGACCCGGTCAGCGCGCCCACGGCCGTCCCGGCCCGCAGCGCCCACGCGCAGCGCCGCTTCCACGCCCGGTCCGCGAGGTACCGGGCGGCCGTCTCCAGCGCCCCGCGCTCCACCCACCGGTACAGCTCGTCCAGCCGGGCCGCCGGCTCGCCCCAGTCCCCGAGCGGGAACTCCCGTCCCCCCACGTCGCCCGGCCGCGGCCCGGTCGCCTCCTCGCCCCGCCCGTCCTGAGGCCGATCCTCGGGCTGCATCTCCGGCTGACCCACCCGGTATCTCCCTACTGACCCCTGTCGACCCCTGCCGACCCCGCGCACTGTCCGTCCACGAAGTGTGACGCCAGGTGTTCACGCGCCTGACCCTTCCTACCGCCCAATGGGTGGCGGCACCGGGGGTTCGGGCTCCTTTTCGCCCGGAAGGCGGCCGTGATCAGGTATAGGGCCCCACCGTGACTCACTCGAAAGAGTGCCGGGGCAACGGCCTCCGGGACCACGTAGGCTCGTGCCGAGCGGTAAAACCCTTACCGACGGACCGACCAAGGAGCCCAATCGTGATCCCCGGTGGTGGCCAGCCGAACATGCAGCAGCTGCTCCAGCAGGCCCAGAAGATGCAGCAGGACCTGGCCAGGGCGCAGGAGGAGCTGGCGAGGACGGAGGTCGACGGGCAGTCGGGAGGCGGCCTGGTGAAGGCCACCGTCACCGGCTCCGGCGAGCTGCGCGGCCTCGTGATCGACCCGAAGGCGGTGGACCCGGAGGACACCGAGACCCTCGCCGACCTGATCGTCGCGGCGGTCCAGGCGGCCAACGAGAACGCCCAGGCCCTCCAGCAGCAGAAGCTCGGCCCGCTGGCCCAGGGGCTGGGCGGCGGCGGCATCCCCGGTCTCCCCTTCTGACGTCCCCGACCTTTCTCGAAGGGCCCGCGGGCCTCTACCGTACGTACTGAAGGAACACCAGGAAGGACGGCAGTCCGTTGTACGAAGGCGTGGTCCAGGACCTCATCGACGAGCTGGGGCGGCTGCCCGGCGTCGGTCCCAAGAGCGCGCAGCGGATCGCCTTCCACATCCTCCAGGCGGAACCGACGGACGTGCGGCGTCTGGCGCACGCGCTGATGGAGGTCAAGGCGAAGGTCCGCTTCTGCGCGACCTGCGGGAACGTCGCGCAGGAGGAGCAGTGCGCCATCTGCCGCGACACCCGCCGCGACCCCGCGGTCATCTGCGTCGTGGAGGAGCCCAAGGACGTCGTGGCGATCGAGCGCACCCGTGAGTTCCGGGGCCGCTACCACGTGCTGGGCGGCGCCATCAGCCCCATCGACGGGGTGGGCCCCGACGACCTGCGCATACGAGAACTTCTCGCGAGGTTGGCCGACGGCACGGTCACGGAGCTCATCCTGGCCACGGACCCCAATCTCGAGGGCGAGGCCACGGCCACGTACCTCGCCCGCATGATCAAGCCCATGGGCCTGAAGGTCACCCGCCTGGCCAGCGGCCTCCCGGTGGGCGGCGACCTGGAGTACGCGGACGAGGTGACCCTCGGCCGCGCCTTCGAGGGGAGACGACTCCTAGATGTCTGACGCCACGCTGCACGCGACGCACCAGAACCCGGACGACTTCGCGGTACAGATCGCCGATCAGATCGAGAGTTTCCTGGTCGCCGTCACCGAGGTCGCGAAGGGCGACGAGCCGGACTCGGCCGTCCCCTTCCTCCTCCTGGAGGTCTCCCAGCTCCTCCTGGCCGGCGGCCGCCTGGGCGCCCACGAGGACATCGTCCCCGACGAGCGCTACGAACCCGACCTGGGCCCCGAGGCCGACGTGGACGAACTCCGCGAGAACCTCGCCCGCATGCTCGACCCGATCGACGTCTACTCGGAGGTCTTCGACCCCTACGAGCCCCGCAGGGCCCCGGTCCCGGCCCGCATCTCCGACGACCTCACCGACGTCATCACCGACCTCCGCCACGGCCTGGCCCACTACAAGGCCGGCCGCACCACGGAGGCCCTGTGGTGGTGGCAGTTCTCCTACTTCTCCAACTGGGGCTCCACGGCGTCCGCGGCGTTGCGCGCCCTCCAGTCCGTGGTCGCCCACGTCCGCCTCAACCAGCCCCTCGCCGAACTCGACGGCCTCGACACCGACCAGGGCATGGGGGACGACACCCTGGAGTTCGAGGCGGGCAAGGTCATGGCCGAGGAGATCGGCACCCCCCTGGGCGTGCGACCGGTCGGGTGACGGCGGCCTCGGCGGCGTGCAGGGCGTCGAGGCCGCGTGCGTAGTCCCCGGCCCGCTCCGGGCACCCCTCCGCGCCCGCACGCGCGTCGGCCGAGGCCCTCGCCGTGGGTCCGGCGCCGCGGTCGGGCAGCAGGCGCACCGCCGCCGCCCGTCCGAACGAGGCCGTCCGCTCCAGGGGCGACCTGCCCTTGGAGGCCCGGTCCTCGATGCCCGACCCGCGGTCCAGCACCAGTCCCACGACATCCGTGTGCCCGAGGGGGCGGTCGGCGATGAGGACCTCGTCGACCGGGTTCGCGTGTGACGCGGGTCGCTTTTCCGAGTGGTCCGGGTCGGGGCGGGCAGGAACCCCCTGCACGAGTGGCCGGATGTCTCACGATGCGGTATCGCGGAGGGGTTTTTCGGACGCTCGATAGACTGGACCGACCGCAGCGGACACCTGTGCGTGCGGACTGCGGAAAACGACGGACTGAGCGAGGAGCGCACGTGGGCCTTGTCGTGCAGAAGTACGGAGGCTCCTCCGTAGCCGATGCCGAGGGCATCAAGCGCGTCGCCAAGCGGATCGTGGAAGCCAAGAAGAACGGCCACCAGGTGGTCGCCGTGGTTTCCGCGATGGGCGACACGACGGACGAGCTGATCGATCTCGCCGAGCAGGTTTCCCCGATCCCTGCCGGACGCGAGCTCGACATGCTGCTGACCGCCGGGGAGCGGATCTCCATGGCCCTGCTGGCCATGGCGATCAAGAACCTGGGCCACAACGCCCAGAGCTTCACCGGCAGCCAGGCAGGTGTCATCACCGACTCGGTCCACAACAAGGCCCGCATCATCGATGTCACGCCGGGCCGGATCAAGGCCTCGGTGGACGAGGGCAACATCGCCATCGTCGCCGGCTTCCAGGGTGTCAGCCAGGACACCAAGGACATCACCACGCTCGGCCGCGGCGGTTCCGACACCACCGCCGTCGCCCTCGCCGCCGCGCTCGACGCCGAGGTGTGCGAGATCTACACGGACGTGGACGGTGTGTTCACCGCCGACCCGCGCGTGGTGAGCAAGGCCCGGAAGATCGACTGGATCGCGTTCGAGGACATGCTCGAACTGGCGGCCTCCGGGTCCAAGGTGCTGCTCCACCGCTGCGTGGAGTACGCCCGCCGGTACAACATCCCGATCCACGTCCGTTCGTCCTTCAGCGGACTGCAGGGCACGTGGGTCAGCAGCGAGCCGACGAAGCAAGGGGACAAGCAGGTGGAGCAGGCTCTCATCTCCGGTGTCGCGCACGACACCTCCGAGGCCAAGATCACGGTCGTCGGCGTGCCGGACAAGCCCGGAGAGGCCGCCGCGATCTTCCGCACGATCGCCGATGCCGAGGTCAACATCGACATGGTCGTGCAGAACGTGTCCGCCGCGGCCACCGGCCTGACGGACATCTCCTTCACCCTGCCGAAGACCGAGGGCCGCAAGGCCATCGACGCGCTGGAGAAGAACAAGGGCACCATCGGCTTCGACTCCCTGCGCTACGACGACCAGATCGGCAAGATCTCCCTGGTCGGCGCCGGCATGAAGACCAACCCGGGCGTCACCGCCGACTTCTTCACGGCGCTCAGCAACGCCGGCGTGAACATCGAGCTGATCTCGACCTCCGAGATCCGCATCTCGGTCGTCACCCGCAAGGACGACGTGGCGGAGGCCGTCCGCGCCGTGCACTCCGCGTTCGGGCTCGACTCCGACAGCGACGAGGCCGTGGTCTACGGAGGCACCGGCCGCTGATGGCCGCAGCCGCGGGACCCGGCCGTTCCGGGCGGCCGACGCTCGCGGTCGTGGGAGCGACCGGGGCCGTCGGCGCGGTCATGCTCCAGATCCTGTCCCAGCGGGCGGACGTCTGGGGCGAGATCCGGCTCATCGCCTCCCCGCGCTCGGCCGGCCGCAAGCTGACCGTGCGCGGCGAGGAGTCCGAGGTCGTGGCGCTCACCGAGGAGGCCCTCGACGGGATCGACGTCGCCCTGTTCGACGTGCCCGACGAGGTCGCCGAGCGGTGGGCGCCGGTCGCCGCCGCGCGGGGCGCGGTGGTGGTGGACGGCTCGGGCGCGTTCCGGATGGACCCGGACGTGCCGCTCGTCGTCCCCGAGGTCAACCCGCACGCCGTGCGGCGGCGTCCGCGGGGGATCGTCGCCAACCCGAACTGCACCACCCTGTCGATGATCGTGGCGCTGGGCGCGCTGCACGCCGAGTTCTGCCTGCGCGAACTGGTGGTCTCCTCGTACCAGGCGGTGAGCGGCGCCGGGCACGCGGGCGTGCGGACCCTGCGCGAGCAGCTGTCCCTGGTGGCCGGTACGGAGCTGGGGACCCACCCCGGCGACGTGCGGCGGGCCGTGGGGGACGACACCGGGCCGTTCCCGGAGCCGGTCGCGCTGAACGTGGTGCCGTGGGCCGGGTCGCTGCGCGAGGACGGCTGGTCCTCGGAGGAGATGAAGGTGCGGGACGAGACCCGCAAGATCCTCGGCCTGCCCCGCCTGCCCGTGGCGGTCACCTGTGTGCGCGTCCCGGTGGTCACCGCGCACTCCCTCACCGTGCACGCCCGCTTCGAGAGCGAGGTCACCGTCGACAGGGCGCGCGAGATCCTCGCCACCGCGCCCGGCGTGGTCCTGTTCGACAACCCGGCGGCGGGGGAGTTCCCCACCCCCGCCGACGTCGTGGGCACCGATCCGACCTGGGTCGGACGGGTGCGGAGGGCCCTGGACGACCCCACGGCGCTGGAACTCTTCGTGTGCGGGGACAACCTGCGCAAGGGGGCGGCGCTGAACACCGCGCAGATCGCCGAACTGGTGGCGCTTGAACTGTGAAAAGTTCTGGATCGCACAGTATTCGTTTGTAGGATCTGTGTGATTCCTGTGATCCGGATTCCCGGCCGTGGCCTCTTGATCAGGTCGTTCCGGCAGCAGAGGATTGATCGAGGCTTGTACGAGGATTCGCCTCCCCGTCCCCGCAACCGCGCGGAGGACGGGGAGCGTCTTTGCGGTCGCCCTTGCCGGGGACGTGGGGGCGCTGCTCTCCGGACGTGGGGACGTCCGGAACCGGGCGTGGGGACGCCCGTTCACATGGGACACAGGGGAAGAGCGGGACACATGAGGGCATTTGACGTGCTGTCGGTGGTGCTGCCCGACGCGGGCGTGCGGCCGGCCGGGCCGGCCGCCGCGAACATGACGCCCGGGGCGTACAACCCTTGCCGGGGGGAGCGTGTCCAACTGGCGTGGCTGAGGTACTCGACTTCACAGCGCCCCGCGGCACGGCCCTACGGCCGCCCCGCCCGGCTCGCCGACCCCGCGTGCCCGGTGCGCCCGGCGGCGGCATGCCGGTGATCGCGCCCATGCCCGCAGCGCGCCCCGCCCGCATACCAGGTCAGCGTGACGGCACCGACGACGTCGTGGCGGCCGGCACCACCGTCGACCACCTCACCGAGACCTACCGCGCGCACTACCGCTCGCTGCTGGGCCTCGCGGCGCTCCTCCTCGACGACACCGCCTCCTGCGAGGACGTCGTGCAGGAGGCGTTCATCCGCGTCCACTCGGCCCGCAAGCGCGTCCGGGACCCGGAGAAGACCCTGGCCTACCTGCGCCAGACCGTCGTCAACCTGTCCCGCTCCGCGCTGCGCCGCCGCATCCTCGGCCTCAAGCTGCTCTCCAAGCCCATGCCCGACATGGCGAGCGCGGAGGAGGGCGCCTACGACCAGCTGGAGCGCGACTCCCTCATCAAGGCGATGAAGGGCCTGCAGCGCCGCCAGCGCGAGGTGCTGGTGCTGCGTTACTTCGCGGACATGACCGAGGCGCAGGTCGCCGAGACCCTCGGCATCTCGCTGGGCTCGGTGAAGGCGTACGGCTCGCGCGGCATCGCCGCGCTGCGGCTGGCCATGGGAGCGCCGGCATGAGCGACGGCAAGGACGCGCGTCGAGAGGGGCGCGGGCCGAAGGACCGGGAGACCTCCCGCCCGTCCGGCGCCGCGCGGGAGTCCGGGGACGTGCCCGTGCGCGGGGACGCACGGGAATCCGGCGCCGGGAACGAGCCGAAGCACACGCACGCTGGGAACGGAACTGTGAACGACGGCCTGGACGGACAGAGCTCCGAGGGGCTCGACTCGGACGAGCTGGCGCTGCGCGCCCTGTTGCGGCAGGCGGTGCAGGAGGTGGAGCCGAGCGACGGCACCCTGGACTACCTGCGCAGGGCCGTCCCGGCCCGCCGGGCCCGCAAGCGCCAGGCCCTCGTCGGCATGGCCGCCGCCGCCCTCTTCCTCGGCACCGCCGTCCCCGCCCTCGTCCACGTCTCCGGCGTCACCGGCTCCGACGCCAGCCCCTCCGCCGTCGGCCACGCCGCGCAGGCGCAGGGCGGCACCGGCCAGGGCGAGGATCCGGGCGGCGGCGAGAGCACCGCGGGCGGCGCCTCGGACCAGGTCGAGGGCACCGACAAGGGCGGCGGGAAGGACGAGGACGAGGACGGGCCGGGCGGCGGATCCGGCACGGGCGCGACGGAGGGGGCCGACCCCTCGTCCAGCGCCGCCGTCGGGGTGCCCGCCTGTACCGCCGCCCAGCTCGGCCCGGCGACCGCGTCGAGCGCCGCACCCGACTCCACGGGCGCGGTCTACGGCTCCTTCCGGGTCGTCAACGTCTCCACCGCGACCTGCGCCGTCGAGGGCGCCGGCTCCGTGAGCGCGCTCCCGCAGGGCGCCGCCGACGCCGCCAAGGTGGGCTCGGCGCCGCACGTGGCGGGGGACGCGGCGGCCGGACTGCCCGACCCCTCCCTGGAGACCGCGCGACCGGTGCTCAAGCCGGGGGCGGCGTACGAGGTGAAGTTCGGCTGGGTGCCCTCCGAGACCTGCACGGCTCCGGGGGAGGGCACGGGCGGCGGCACCGGCGGACCCTCGCCCGACCCCTCGCCCACGGGCGACCCGACCACGACGACCGGCGCGTCCGCGGGCACCGAGAGCGGTGCGTCCACCCAGCTGGTCATGGAGGACGGCTCGGCCGACGGCAGCGTGGCGGTGACGTACACGCCGTCCACCGGCTCGGGTTCGGCCACCACGACGGTGAGCAACGCGTGCGCGGGCACGGTGTACTACACGGGGCTGCTGACCACGGTGTGACGGGAACGGCGGTGTGACGGGAACGGCGGTGCGGCCCCGGCGTCAGACCGCGGACGGACTCGACCGCTCCGGTTCCCGTTCCCCGTCCTCGCCCGTGTTCCGGTCCTCGTCCGGGAGCAGGCCCAGTTCCGCGTCGCGGGCGAACTCCAGCTCGCGGCGGAACAGCCGGAACCACATGAAGACCACGAAGCCCACGAAGGCGAACCACTCGGCGGTGTAGCCGAGGTTCTGGAACGCCTTCAGGTCCAGCCCGGTGCCGCCCGGCGCGGTCGCCGGCACGGCCTTCATGCCGGAGTCGCCGCGGTTGAGGGTGACCCAGGCGTCGTACACGTCGTACTCCACGAGGTTCACCAGCGACGCCGAGCTGATCGCCGCCGTCTGCCCCTCGGGCAGTCCGCCGCGGGCGCTGACGCCGTTGTCGCCCGGTGTCTCGGACGCCTGGAGCGCGCCGGTGACGGTGACCTCCCCGGTGGGCGCCGCGGGCACCTTCGCCGGGTCGGGGGAGCCGGGCAGCCAGCCCCGGACGACGGGCAGCGCCCGGCCGGTGCCGGTCCGCAGCAGGGTCAGGACGTAGTACCCGTCCTCGTCGTCCAGGGTGCGGTCGGGCACGAGGAACTGGGTGTCGTACCGGCCGCTCGCGGTGGCCTGCTTGCCGGAGGTCGCCTTGGTCACGGGCAGCAGCTCGTCCAGCGGCCTGGCCGCCTCCCGCTGGTCCGTGGCGATCCGTGCCTCGGCGTCGCGGTGGCTGTCCACCCGGTCCTCGAACCGGCCCAGCTGCCAGGACCCCATGAAGACGCAGAAGGGGATGGAGAGCAGCAGGAAGACGTTGATCCCCCACCAGCGGGGCGTCAGCAGAAACCGGTACACGCCCTCAACGGTACGGGCCCGCGGGCGGTTCCCGTCCCGCGGGGTGGGGCCGGTGGCGAGGGGCCGGTGAAAGAACCGGAAGAAGTTGTCCACAGGCTGGGGACCTCGGCGGCGCGATGTCCGCCCGGGCGGGCAGTATGGGGTCATGACTGAGAGCAACGGGTCCGACGCGCCGGGCCGGGCGGACCACCAGACCGAGCGAGTGCAGCGGGGCGCGGACACGCCCGACTGGGAGAAGCGCTTCCGGGCGCCCCGGGTGTCCCTGCCCGACTGGGCGGAGGACGCCCCCGACCGCTCCCTGTTCGTGTCGAACGCGACGGGGACGTACGAGCTGTACGCCTGGGACCGGGCGACGGGCGAGCAGCGCCAGGTGACGCACCGGCCCAACGGCACGACGGACGGCGTGCTCTCGCCGGACGGCGAGTGGATCTGGTGGTTCGACGACAAGGACGGCGACGAGTTCGGCGTCTGGCGCCGGCAGCGGTTCGCGGGCGGCGAGGACGAGCTCGCGGCCCCGGGCCTCGACCCCTCCTACCCCGCGGGACTCGCGCTGGGCCGGGACGGCCGCACGGCGGTCGTGGGCCGTTCCACGGACGAGGACGGCACGACGATCCACCTGGTCCGCACGGGCGAGGCGCCCGTGGAGATCTACCGGCACCGTGAGTCGGCCGGCGTCGGGGACCTCTCCCACGACGGTTCGCTGATCGCCGTGGAGCACACCGAGCACGGTGACGCGATGCACTCCGCGCTGCGGGTGCTGCGGCCCGACGGGACCACGGTCGCCGAGCTCGACGACACCGGGGGCGGTACCCGGGAACTGGGTCTGGAGGTGCTGGGCTTCGCCCCGGTGGCGGGCGACACCCGGCTGCTCGTCGGACACCAGCGGCGCGGACGCTGGGAGCCGCTGGTGTGGGACGTGGCGACGGGGGAGGAGACCGACCTCGCGCTGGAGCTGCCCGGTGACGTGAGCGCCGAGTGGTACCCGGACGGCTCGGGCCTGCTCGTCGTGCACGGCTTCGAGGCCCGCGGCGAGCTCTTCCGCTACGACCTGGCCACGCGCCGGCTGGTGGAGATCCCCACCCCGCGCGGCGCGGTCTCGGGCGCGACCGCGCGGCCCGACGGCAGCGTGGAGTACCTGTGGTCGTCGGCGGCGCAGCCGCCGGCGGTGCGCTCCACGGCGGGCGGAGTGGTCCTCGACCCGCCCGGCGCGAAGTCGCCCGGGTCGGTTCCGGTGGAGGACGTGTGGGTGGAGGGACCCGGCGGCCGCATCCACGCGCTCGTGCAGAAGCCGGCCGGCGCGACCGGCCCGCTGCCGACGGTCTTCGACATCCACGGCGGCCCCACCTGGCACGACAGCGACTCCTTCGCGGCCGGCCCGGCCGCCTGGGTCGACCACGGCTACGCGGTGGTCCGCGTCAACTACCGGGGCTCCACGGGGTACGGCCGCGCCTGGACCGACGCGCTCAAGCACCGGGTGGGCCTGATCGAGCTGGAGGACATCGCGGCGGTGCGGGAGTGGGCGATCACCTCGGGTCTCGCCGACCCCGCCCGGCTGGTCCTCACCGGCGGCTCCTGGGGCGGCTACCTCACCCTGCTCGGTCTCGGCACGCAGCCGGACGCGTGGGCGCTGGGCATCGCGGCGGTCCCGGTCGCCGACTACGTCACGGCGTACCACGACGAGATGGAGGCGCTGAAGGCGATGGACCGCACGCTGCTCGGCGGCACCCCGGAGGAGGTCCCCGACCGCTTCGAGGCGTCCTCCCCGATCACGTACGTCGACCGGGTGAAGGCCCCGGTCTACATCTCGGCGGGCGTCAACGACCCCCGCTGTCCCATCCAGCAGATCGAGAACTACGTGAAGCGCCTCGAGTCCCGCGGCGCGGTCCACGAGGTCTACCGCTACGACGCCGGCCACGGCTCCCTGGTCGTCGACGAACGCATCAAACAGGTCCGCCTGGAACTGGCCTTCGCCGCCAAGCACCTCCCCTCGTAGCCGCGGCCACCCGTGCCACCCGCCGCTCTGCGGGCAGTCGTGCCGCCGGGGCGGCACGGGTGGGCGCGGCGGCACCCGGCAGGCGGGGGTGAGCAGGGCCCACCCCCGCCCAGCGGCAACCCGCGCACCCCGCGGGCAAGCGGAAACCCGCCCAGCAGCCGGCGGCAAGCGTCACGTCGCGCTCCGCGCCCGCCGCCCCAGCAGCTCCGCCAGCCCCCGCCGGGTGGCGGCCAGCACCACCCGGTCCTCCGCCCGCAGCACGTACGTGTCCGGGAGGTCCCACACCAGTCCGGAGCCCGGCGGAGCCCCCGCGCCGTCCCCCGACCCCGCCGTGTCCAGCGCCAGCACCCGCCAGGCCCCCGCCCGGAACGCCTCCCCCACCGTCCGCCCCTCCAACTGCGCGTACCCGCCCACGACGACCGCCGCGAACAGCAGCACCCGCCGCTCCACCGGGATCGCCCCCAGGATCTGCCGCCCCATCATCGCCCCGGCGAACGCGGGCGCGGCCAGGTGCGAGACGCTCCGGCTCCGCGTCAGCGCCGAGGGGTGCGCGGTCCGCAGCGTCCGGTACACCGCCTTGGCGAAGTCGTCGTCGTACAGCCGCAGCACCGCCCGCAGATCGGGCCGTACGGACCGCGCGTACAGCACCGCCTCCAGGTTCGTCGTGTCCGCGCTGGTCAGCGCGAGCAGCGCGTCCGCGCGATGGATCTTCGCGGCCTCCAGGACCCCCTCCTGCGTGACGTCACCCAGCACCACCGGCACCCGCAGCCGCCGCGCCACGGCCATCCCCCGCGCCTCCGGATCGGCCTCGACGCACACCACCGGGATGTGCAGCTCCCGCAGGCGCGTCAGCACCCGCGTCCCGATCTTGCCCAGTCCGAGCAGCACGATGTGCCCGCTCAGCCCGCGCGGCGGCTTCCGCAGCGCCGACGCCGTGCGGAACGTCCCCAGCGCCTCCAGCACCGCCGCCAGCAGCACCGGCAGCAGCAGCAACCCCACGATCATGGAGAGCAGTTGCAGCACCTGCCGTCCGGTGGACTGGCGATGGGCGGGCTCGTTGATCGCGAAGAGGTCGAGCAGCGTGACGTACGTGGCGTGCAGCGGGTTGTCCCGGGTCACCACCGTCAGGGCGACGGCGAGCGCGACCACCGCCGCCACCAGCCCCGCCAGCGACCACCGCAGCCGCCGTGAGAACAGCGAGGCGAGCGGCGGCCCGCCCCGCCGGGCCGGCAACGGCGGCCCGGAGTACGAGAGCTGCTCCAGCACGACCGTCCCGCGCCCGGTCGCCGCCGCCACCGCCGCCGCGTCGGGCAGCAGGCGCGGCCCCTGATCGCCGCTGTCCTCCGAACCCTCGTCCCCGGCGGGGTCGTTGCTGGTCGCGGAGAGCAGCGCGAGGGTGCACAGCCCCGGGTCGGCGACCTCGCCGGGACCCGGGGGCCGGCGCTCCACCGCCCGCAGCAGCAGCCCCTCCGCGTCGACGACCTTGCCGGTGCCGACGAGCGCGGTGGCGACCAGCGCGGGCGCGGCCGTGTCGGCGTCGGACAGCACGGTCGTGGTGATGTCGGTCCCGACCCGCCCCGGTGGACCGTCGGCGCCCGTCAACTCGGCCGCCTGGTCCAGGAGTTCCTCGATGTGCTGACCGAGCCGCCGGTTGTAGAGCCGCAGGACGAGCCGCAGCCGGGGATTGAGTCGGCGGGCGGTCAGGGCGGCACGGATGTTGGTCTCGTCGTCGTCGTACACCAGCGCCAGCGCGGCGGCGCGCTCCACCCCGGCCCCGGCGAGCACGGCCTCGGTGGGCTCGGCGGCCTCCACGACCCGTTCGCCGGGCGCCAGGGTGTCGTCGGACCCGCCGTTGCCCCGGTTGACCGCGGTCACGAACCGGTCGATCAGGGCCGCGGAGGCCGCCCGGGCCCGCCCGGCCACCGGCTGCCGCACACCGCGCCCGGCCGGCGGCACGACGAGGGTCACCTGCTCGCGGTACACACCGCGCAGTTCGGCGGCGAGCCGGTGCGCGAGCCCGTCGTCCCCGCACACCACCATGTGTGCCGACGGGTCGCTGGGCAGGGACGGGTTGGGAAGGAGGCTCACCACGGGGAAAGAGACTGCCTCATCGTGACGGGTGGTTCCAGGCCGGACCCGAACGCCCGTGCCCGCCCCGCGCACCGGGGGGAGGGGCCGGGCGGCCCCGCCGGCCCGCCCCGGCGCGGCCGGCTACGGCCGGTACGGCTGCTGCGGCGACCGCTGTCCGTACCCCTGCCCGTACCCCTGCCCGCCGCCGACGGCCTGCGCCCGGAGCCGCTCGGCCTGCTCCCCGGTCACCTTCTGCTCCGCGCCGCAGAAGGTGCACTGCGTCGTGTACGTCGTCGAGACCGGGAACAACGGGACGAAGAACAGGGTGAACTTGGTGACCCGCTTCCTGAGCGCGTGCGCGGCGGGATTCCCGCACCGCGCGCACACCAGCGTCAGTATCGCGAGCTGGTGCAGATAGCCCTTGGTGCCAAAAATGATCATGTCGTCGTCCCTTCCCGGGCCTCGGTCCCCCGAACCACCACACCAGACGGTGACCGTGGTCGGCAACGTGACCGGCCGCAACACTGCCGCACCCTGCACAAGCGCGCAGGCCCCCCGCTCCCGCATGCTTCACCCGTGACCGAAGCCGGTGGTGACGAGGGAGTCGTCACGTAGGCGTCCCGCCCGACCTCTCAAAGAGAAGAGACAGCCGTGCAGATCACCGTCTCCACCGTGTCGCTCACCGTCGACGACGTGGCCGCCTCGCGGCGGTTCTTCACCTCCCACCTCGGCTACGAGGAGATCGCCGCCGCCGACGGATTCGCCTCACTGACCCGGGGCGACGCGGCCGTCGACATCGTGCTGCTGCGCCGGGGCACCGAGGTGCTGTCCGCCGACCAGCGCGACCGGCACGCGACCGGGATCGTCCTGGCCTTCACGGTCACCGGCGTCGAGGACGAGGAACGGCGACTGCGGGAGCGGGGCGTGGCCATCACCATGCCGCTGCGCAGGGAACCGTGGGGCGAGACGCTCTTCCAGGTCACCGACCCCAACGGGATCGTCGTCCGGTTCGTCGAGTGGACGGCCCCCGCCGGGGCGGCGGTGCCCTCGGCCGGCGGGACCTCGACGCGCACGGCCGGCTGACGGGTTCTTCAAGAGTTCTTCGTCGGCTCCGCCCTGCGGTCGGTCCGCCCGCCGCGTCCGCGGACGGGCACGACGGAGAGCGGGGCCGCCGACTTCCCCGATCCGGGCCCCGACGGCCTCGGCCAGGGGACTGGGACCAGAGCTCCGCCGGTTACGCCGACCGCGAGGCCGAGGACGTGCTGACCGTCCCGGTCGCCGCGCTGGTGGCGCTCACGGCCGGCGTCCCCGTTCTGGACGCGGTGGCGGACGGGCTGCTCGACGCGGGCGTCCCGGTGCGGCGGCGCCGGGCCGAGGCCGCGGCGGCACAGGCCCGGGTGACCGCCGGGTCGTCTACCGTCTGGGGGCAGGGGGACCGACCGCACCGGGAGAGGGGAAGGGGCCGTGGGCATCCACCGGCGGACCGTTGCGGTCCCGGACGTCCCGGGGGAGGGGCGCGTCCGCCCGGTGCCGTGGCGGGACGGTGCGGCGCGTCCGGCCGGGCCGCGCCGGCGGGAGGCCGTCGACGCCGCCTTCGGACGGGCGCCGGGCCACCGCATCCGCGTGGTCGGGGGCAGGACATGAGACCGGAGGGCGTCGTGGCGGGCCCGGCCCGGCGCACCGCGCGGTTCCGCGGGAAGGGGGCACCGTGCCGGTGCCTCTGACGGGCGTGCTGCTGCTCGTCGCTCTGGGCACCGCGGCGGCGGGTGCCGTGACCGTCGTCCTGGTGCTGAACGACCCGCCCCTGTCCTCGTCCCGGCTCTGTGCGGCCCTCGCCCTGGTCTTCGGTTCCTCGGCGGTGGCCGTGTACTGCCACGGCTGGTTCTCCGTCACCCTGGGAGGGCCGTTTCCCGCGCTGTGCGAGGACCGGAACGCCGCGGGCGCCGCGTTGGCACGCATGGTGCAGGAGCACTGGCCCCTCCGCAGCGCCTGCGTCTACTCCGACGGTGCGACGGTGGAGCACGTCTCCGCGTGGGTCAACGTGCTCGTCCTCCTGCCGGCGGGGCTCGCCGTCGTCCTGGCCTGCGCCGGCGCGGTCCTGCGCCGCCGGCCCCCAGCGGCCCCGGAAGGAGCGCTCGACGGCTCCTGACCCCGTCCCCGGCCCACCGCTCACCCCGGCCGGAGCGCGGGCGGGCCGGCGGTGAACGGGCGGTGTGGGGCCCGGCCTCCCGCGGGCGCGGGGGCTGCTCCCCCCGGACGTCCAGGCATACGGAATTTACCGGTCCGCTTCTCTGTCGGGCAATTCCCTGCTGCAGTTTCATGCAGTCCCGCTTTCAGTAAGTTGCAGCGAAGATCCTTGCGTGTCCGATGATCTTTCTGGAAACATTCACGGCGTCAGAAGCCGCGGCCCGGGGGGAAAAGTGGACTACTCGATACTGGTGCCATTCCTGCCGCGCCGCACAGAACAGGTTCTTCCTTATGCGGCGCTGGTCGAATGGACGGGAGCGGCGAGGCTCTGGCAGGGGCAAAGCCTGCTGATGGAGCCCTTCCAGACCTTTTCCGCGGTTGCGGGCGCGGGCTTCCGGGTGCCGACCGGGCTCGGAGTGACGCTGATGCCGCTGCGGCATCCGTTCGAAGCGGCCCACAAGGTCAAGACCCTGGCGATGGCGACCGGCAAGGACGTGGTGGCCGGCTTCGGACCGGGTGCGAAAACGTTCCAGCAGAGCCTGCTCGGCGCCCCGTACCGCAGCCAGCTCACGGCGGTCCGTGAATACATGACGGTGGTCCGGGGCCTGCTCGGCGGCGACCCGGTCGACTTCGACGGTGAGTACTACTCCTGCCACGCGGGGATGGGACCGGCCATGTCGCCCCCGGTGCGCCTCGGACTCGGAGTGCTGCGCCCCGGCATGGCCCGCCTCGCGGGCGAGGTCGCCGACGTGGCGGTCACCTGGCTCACGCCGGCGGCCTACCTCGACGGTGTCGTCCGCCCCGCGCTGCGGGAGGGGGCGGACGCCGCGGGCCGGCCCGCGCCCCGCATCACCGCGATGGTGCCGGTGGCCCTCGAGCGCTCCGACCGGGACGTCTCCGATTTCGTGCTCGCGAGCAATTCCGCGCACATGCAGGCGCCCCACTACCTTGACATGCTCGGAAAAGCGGGAATTGATTTCTCCGATCTCGACTCGCGGGCGGCTGCGCGACTCATGGCGGAATCCGGAGCATTCCTGTACGGAAACATCGATCAGATCGTGAAGAACCTCGACGAGTATCGTGACGCCGGGGTCGATGAAGTCGTGCTGAATCTCACGGGCGTATGCCGTCTCTACGGCGCGAATGCCGCAATGGATGACTTGAAGCAGATTCTCGCCGCGGTAGGCGCGGATCGGAGGGACTCCGGTGAATAAGGAACTGATCCCCCGGGTGGGACGCCATCTGCGCTCCTGGGTCACCGGGCGCCCGCCGGTTGGTGACACGTCGGGGCCGGAGGCCGCCACCGTCGTGCTGGAGGACCCGGCCTTCCTGGACGCGCTGCTCGGCTCGGACGCCGTGGGGCCGCGGACGCTCGTCCTCGCCCCGGCGGCACGGGACGGCCGGGACGACGGGTCCGGTGCCACCGTCGTGGGGTACGAGGGATCGCTGAGCGGGTCGGAGGGCGACGCCTCGATCGGTGACGTCCTGTTCCTCCAGAGCCAGGACTACGGCGTCAGCCCTTACATGTCGCTGCTCGGCACGACGCTCGTACGGGTGGCCGGCGGCACGGACTTCGAGATGTTCCTCGCGGACGCCGACGCCGCCAGGGCGGAGGGCGGGTTCGCTCCGTTCACGGTCAGCCCGGCCGTGCAGATCGCCGACCTCTCCGCCCTCGGAGCCCGCGTCCCGGGCGACGGACCGGGCACCAGGCTCTACGTGGACCGGGACGGAGGGGTCTCCGTCTCGCCGCAGGGACTGCGGCTGGGGAGCGCCGGGGATCCGGCCGCGGCCCTGCACGCGGCATGGCGGCGCCTGAACGCGGCCGGCGAGGCGGGTGGCGCGGTGCCGCTCGGAGCGGTGCTCCCGGAAGAGGTGCGCGGCCCCGCCGTGCTCCGAAGGCCCTGGCTCGCCCGCTACCTGGCCACGCTGGATCTGCTGCGCGACCTCCGGACGCGGGGGATCACCGACCCCAGGGTCTCCGGCTTCGGCCACCGGCTCGTGCCCGGGCTCGACGCCGTCGACGGGGCCCTGGACACGGACGACCCGGAGGCGCCGTTCCTCTGCTGGACGTCGGACAAGGCGTACGTCAGGGTCCCGGGTGACGACCGGATCTTCCAGCTCGGCCGGCGCGCGGCGGAGATCACGGAGATGCTGCTGGTCCTCGGCAGCGCCGAAGCCGTGTGCGCGTACGCGGAAGGGAACGCCGCGGACACGGGGAGCGGGCCGGTGGACCGGGCCGTCGTCGAACGGGTCCTCGCGTTCTTCGCCGACAGGGGAGCCCCGCTGGCTTCGGGTGCCCCCGTGCTGGAGGCGACCGCATGACGACGACGGAGGCCACGGCGGTCCCGGGACTGGCCGGCCGGGTCCTGGCCGGGTACGGGGACCGGGTCAGCATGCACGACCTGTACGACGAGGCGGGTGCTTCGGTCTATCACGACCTGGCGGCCGTCGACACCACCGAGATCAGGGAACTGCTGCGGTCGGTCCGCGCCGTTCCCGGTCCCGTGCTGGAACTCGCCGCCGGATCCGGCCGGCTGACGCTGCCCCTGCTCGCGCTGGGCCGGGAGGTCACGGCCCTGGAGCTCGAGGAGAGCATGGTGGCGCTGCTCCGCGAGCGGCTCGCCGGGGCCCCGGCGGGCATCGGGGAGCGGTGCACCGTGGTGCGGGGCGACATGTCCGCGTTCGAGCTCGACGGCACCTACGCCGTGGTGGTGCTCGGCACCACATCCGTCTCCCTGCTCGACGCCGAGGGGCGGGCCGGACTCTACGCGGCCGTGCGGGCCCACCTCAGGCCCGGCGGAAGGTTTCTGCTCTCCACCGTCGACGTGACCGGCGCCGACGGGGACGATCTGGACCTCGAGGCGGTGGGCGCCAGCGGCCGACGCTACCGGATGATCGAACACTGGCGGGCCGGCCAGGAGGTCCGCAGGGTCACCATCCTGCCGGTCCAGCGGGAGACGCCGCAGGACGGACCGGTACGGGTGCTCACCACGGCCATCCGGGTCCTCCCCGCCGACGACCTCGCACGGGAACTGGCTTCCGCGGGACTGCGCGTCGTGGCGCGTCATCCGCTGCCCGCCGCCTCCCCCCGCCACACCGGTGTCCTGCTCGAGGCGGAGGCCGTCTGATGCCCACCGAACTGTGGCCCTCGCTGCTCGAACCCCGCCTGCACGGGGCCGACGAACTGTGCGCCGTGTCGGCGCAAGGCGTCAGGATCCGCTTCCAGGACGGCCGTGAACTGCTCTGCGGCGCCAGCGGCCTGTGGAACGCGAACCTCGGCTACGGCAACGAGGCGATCGCCCGGGCCTGCGCGGACGCCCTGCGTGACGCCTCCTACCTGTCGGTGTTCCGCTACGAGAACGTCTACGCCAGGCGCGCCGCGCGGGCGCTGGTCGAGGCGGCGGGGGCGGAGCACTACGGCCGGGTGGTCTTCTCGACCTCCGGCGGTGCCGCCAACGACCTGGTGATGAAGCTGGCCAGGCACTACCACGCGCTGCGCGGCGACGGCACGCGCAAGCTCGTGGTGGGCCTCCGCGACAGCTACCACGGGCTGACCTTCGGCGGGTTCGCACTCACCGGCGAGAATCTCGGCCAGTCCGTCTACGGCGTCGACCAGCGGTTCGTCAGGCATGTGACGCCCAACGCGGGCGACGAGATCGTCCGGTTGGCGGCCCAGCAGGGAAGCCGGACCGCGGCCGTGGTGGTGGAACCCGTCCTCGGCAGCGGGGCGGTGCCCCTCACCCCGGAGTACGTGGAGACGCTGCTCGAACTCCGGGACCGCCACGGGTTCCTCCTCGTGGCCGACGAGGTCGCCACCGGGTTCGGCCGCACCGGCGACTTCTTCGCCTCACAGCGGTGGCCGGCCCCACCGGATCTGCTGATCACGTCGAAGGGACTGACCAACGGCACGCACGCCGCGGCAGCCGTACTGATGCCCCGGGCGCTCGCCGAACCCTTCGACGCGACGGGTGACGTGTTCGTCCACGGGGAGACCCAGGCCGGAACGCCCGTCACCTGTGCGGCGATCCTCGCCACGGTGGAGGAGATGCGACGGCTCGACGCGGTCGCCTCGGCGCGACGCCTGTCGGCCCTGCTGGACGAGCGACTGGAGGACCTGGTCGCCACCGAACCGCTGGTCTCGGCCACCACGGGCATCGGCTGCTTCCGATCCATCCGGCTGCGCACGCCCGGGGGAGACCCACTGCCCCAGCAGGAGGTGCCGGAGGTCGTCGCCGCGATCCGCCGGGCCGGCGCGGTGGTCCACCCCAGCGTCAACGGGGTGCAGATCCTCCCGGCGCTGATCTACACCGACGACGAACTCGCCGAGCTGCTGGAGTGCGTCCGTCTCGGGGTGAGGGCGCACGCCCGGGAACGCTCCGGGCTCGGCAGAGAGTCCGAGGCGGTCTGAATGGATCCGGTGTGGAACCTGAGCAACCGCCGCCTCACCCAGGTCGCCTACGGGATCGGCGGACTGGCCAAGTGGCTGCCCCTCCACGAGGGACGGACGCTGACCCTGCTCGCGGACCCGGCTGTCGCCGACTCGGAGACCGTGGACCAGGTGTCCGCGTGCGCGGCGTGGGCGGGACGGTCGGTGGAGCGCCTGGTGCCGGACGGCCCCGGCACGCTGGAGAGCGTGACGGCACTGGCCGAGCGGCTCCGTGACAGCGAACTCGTCCTGGCGGTCGGCGGGGGAACACTGCTCGACCAGGCCAAGCTGGCCGTGCTGATGAGCGCGGCCCCCGTGGTGCGGGACAGGCTGGCGGTGCGGCACCGCAGCGGTCTGGTGCTGCTCCCGGCCGAGGCGGAGCCCAGGATCCCCCTGGTCACGGTGCCGACCACGGTGGGCACCGGCAGCGAGCTGAGCGGCGGCGCCTGCCTCGCCGGCCCGCAGGGCAAACGCCTGGTGCTCGGCAACGGGCTGCAGCCGGACGTGGCGGTGCTCGACCCCGTCGCCACCCGGACACTGCCCGTGGAGCTCCTCGCGGAAGGCGTCCTCGAAGTGTTCTTCCGGGTGGCCGGCATGTACGTGGGGGACCCGCAGGACCTTCCCTCGGAGGACGCCTTCGCCCTCACGCTCCTCGGGCGGCTGGTCGTGCTGGGCGCCGAGCTGGCGTCCGTCCGGCGGGCGGGCGAGGCCCCCGGCGACCTGCTGCGTCTGGAGATCGCCAAGCTCAGCGGGGTGAGCCACGGCCAGTGGTTCAACCTCGGCCGGGACCCGTGCGCCTGCAAGGGCTGGTACCTGGCCAACGAGCTCTCCACCGGTCTGGGCCTCCGCAAGATGACGGCCGCGGCCGCGGTGCTGCCACCCCTGTGGCGGCGGATCGCGGAAGGCGACGACCGCTGGGGCTGCGCCCGCCGGCTGCGGCGGCTCTGGGAGGCCGTCGCCCCGGCCCACCGGCCGGCGCTGTCCGCGGACCCGGTCGAGGGCGTCACGGATCTGCTGGACGCCTGGCGGATCGGGCGCGGCATCGACGCGACCGCGGAGCGGACGGACCGGATCGCCCGGTCCACGATGCGCGCGTGGGGCGACGGCCTGCCCACCCTGGGCGCCCTCGCACTCGCCGATGTCCGGCGGGTGATGGCCGAGGCCGTCGGACAGCCACAGCTCGCGGCGCGGTGACGGCGCACCGCGAGGACATCACACACCACAGACTTCCGCCGGCGTCCGCCGGCGGACGGCCCGCGACACCACGGGAGGGGGAAACACCATGCAGACCGCGAACAACAGCGCCGTGTCCGCACCTCTGGAACTGGCTCTGCAGGAGCTGGAGGCCCAGCAGCTGGACATGCAGGAGCTGGAGGCGCTCGACGCCCCGGACTTCAGCTGGAGCGAGGCGCTGAGCGCCGTCGGAGGCCTGAGCGCAGGAGGCGTCATCTCCTACGTCTCCATCGTCACGCTGGCGACCTGATCCGGAGGGCCGCCGAACGGGGCGGCCTCCGGAAGCAGCCGCCGAAGACCCCTCGAAGGAGGTGAGAAGGAATGAAGGACGACAACAACTCCGCCCTGGAGCTGGCCATGCAGGAGCTGGCCATGGAGGAGCTGGAGGGCATGGAGGCGCCTGACTGGTGGGACAGCTTCCTCGCGAGCACCGCCATCTCGGCCGGCGTCAGCGCTGCCTACAGCACCATCGCCGTCACCTCCGTCATCGCGACCTGACCGGTCGGACGCCTGACGGACGAAGCCCTGTTCCGGATGCTGGCCATGAGCATCCGGAACAGGGCCGCACCGATGAATATACGTGCGGCCCCGAGCCGCAGAGGAGAAATACCTGATGCCTCAAGCAGCTTCTCGCGGCCATGTCCGGTTCCTCATGGCCCTCGGGCTCGTCACCGCGGTGGCCGCCCCGGGCGTGGTCTACGCCCTCACCCAGGGGCCGGACCGCACCAGAGGGCTCCTCATCTGCATCGGGGTCGAGTTGGCGCTCATCGTCTGTGTCGGCCTGTACCTCCGTGCGAGGGGGAGGGTCGGAGGGTGACCGACATCGTCGACATCACGGGACTCACGAAACGCTACGGCGAGCTGACCGCGGTCGAGGACGTGTCCTTCACGGTCCGGTCGGGCCGGGTGGTGGGTCTCCTCGGACGCAACGGGGCCGGAAAGACGACGACCCTGCGGATGCTGCTGGGCCTCGCGCGTCCGACCTCGGGCCGCGCCGCGCTCTTCGGTCATCCGTACGCGCGCCTGCCCCGTGCGGCGCACCGGGTGGGGGTCAGCATCGACGGAATCGGTCCTTCCGGCGCCGGCACCGGACGAGCCGACCTGCGGATCTGGGCGAAGACCCTCGGCCTCCCCCGGACGAGGGTGGACGACGTCCTCGAACAGGTGGGACTCGCCGGGGACGCCCACCGCAAACTCCGCGACTACTCGCAGGGCATGCGACAGCGGCACGCCCTGGCGACCGCGCTGCTCGCCGACCCCGAACTCCTCGTCCTCGACGAACCCGCCAACGGACTCGACCCCGACGGCATCCGCTGGCTCCGGGAGCTCCTGCGGTCCCTCGCGGACGAAGGGCGCACCGTGCTGGTCTCCAGTCACATCCTGGCGGAGGTCGAGCAGATGGCCGACGACATCGTCATCCTCCAGAAGACGCTGCGCTACAGCGGCACGGTCGCCGACCTGACGCGGAACGGCGGCGTCAGCCTGGAGAGCCGCTTCTTCGAGCTGGTGGGACCCGCGGTGAAGGAGAACGCCCATGCGTGACCTGATCGCAGCCGAGTGGCGCAAGGTCTGGACCGGGCGTGCCTGGTGGGGCGTGGCCGCCGCGGCCGTGCTGATGTGCGTGATGGCCGACGCCGGCTTCCTGCAGCAGGAGCTCGCCGCGGCTCCGGAGGGGAGCGACACCCGCGAGATCACCTCCACCCTGGTGCAAGGGTGGTTCATGGTCGAACTCGCCGCCGCGGTGGTCGCCATGCTCGCGGTGACCAGGGAGTTCGGGAACGGCGCCATCAGCCGGTCGGTCCTGCTGAGCGGGGGGAGGGGCCGGCTGCTCACGGCCAAGCTGATCGCCGTCGTCGGCTGCGGCACGGTGTTCGCCCTGGTGGCCGGTGTGCTGGCCGCCGCCAGCCCGTGGGTGTTCCTGGCCGGGCGCGCACAGGAACCCGAGTGGACGGCGACCACCACCTGGACGCTGCTCGGGGTGATGCTGGTCATCGTGGTGGGCGCCGTGTGGGGTGCGCTGCTCGGGCTGCTCATCCGGCAGCAGGTCGCCGCCGTCCTCGTCCTGCTGATCAGCACCTGGCTGGTCGGGGAGGGCCTGCTGCGGCTGATCCCGGAGGTCGGCAGGTTCACCATCGACGAGGCCATGGCGTCCGTGTACCGGGGCGGCCACGAGGACCTGCTGCCGATCCCGTGGGCCCTGGTGGTCCTCGCGGTGTGGATCGCCGCGGGCACCGTCGCCGCCCGGACCCTGTTCCTGCGCAGGGACCTGCCGTGAGACCGACCCTGATCCGGCCGCGGGCGGACACGGCCCCGGCACCCCTGCCCGAGCGTCCGCGCCTGGCGCCGGACGTGCGGGTGCACGAGCCGGTCGAGGACGGCGCCCCCTGGCTCGTCCAGTCCGGCCCGCAGCGCTACCTGCGGGTGGCCGCCGGCATGGCGAGACTCCTGAGCCTTGCCGACGGCACGCGCAACCCCGAGGACATGGCGAGGGAGCTCGGCGATCCCTGGACCGCCGAGCTGGTGGGCGAGGGCCTGCTGCGTGCCCAGCGCACCCGGCTCCTCGAGGACGCGGAACACCCACCGCGCAGGGACCGGAGGATCACCTTCGTCCCGCCGCTCACCGTCCAGTTCACCCTGGTGCGTCCGGACCGCATGCTGGGCAGGTTCCGTCCGCTCACCGCCCGTCTCGCCAACCGCGGCTGGGCGGTCGCGGCCGCGGTCATCGCCGTGGCGGGACTGCTGTGTCTCGTCGCCCAGGTCGAGGCGACCTCGAACGCCCTGACCGAGCCGATCTCCGTCCCGGCGCTGATCGCGCTGGTGGCCGCCACGTACTGCGGCACCATGCTGCACGAGCTCTCGCACGGCCTGGTGCTGAGCCACTACGGTGGCCGGCCCAGCCGCATGGGCTTCATGCTCTTCTACCTGACGCCCGCGTTCTTCTGTGACGTGTCCGACGGCTGGCGGCTGCCGAAGAACCGCCAGCGGGTACGCGTCGCACTGGCCGGCATCGCCACCCAGGCGGTCATCGCCGGTCTGGCCGGCGTCGGCTCCGTGGTCGTGGCGGCCGCGGGCGGCAGCCCCGCGCTGCGTGAGTTCCTGCTGCTCCTCACGGTGGCCGGCTACGCCTCCGGTCTCTTCAACGCCGTCCCGTTCGTCAAGCTGGACGGCTACCTGGCGCTCATGAGCCACCTGGACGTCTCCCACCTGCGGGACCGGTCCATGACGGACGCGCGCCGGTTCGTCGCCGGGCTGCTGTTCGGCGGACGCCACGAACGCGCGCTCCCCGGGGTCGACTGGGCGCCCCTGTTCGGTCTGGCGTGCATGCTGTTTCCGCTGTACGTCGTGAGCATGGCCTTCACGCTCTGGGGCCCGGTCCTGGAGAGCACGGGACTGGTGGGCGCGGTCGTCGTCTCCGTCGCCCTCGGGTACCTGATGCTGCGCCTCTACGCCGGCGCCCTCAGGCTGAACGCGGAGGCCCGGGCCGCGAAAGCGCCCCTGTGGCGTCGCGTCGCCGTCTCCGTGACGGGGGTCGCGGCTGTGGCGGCGGTCCTGTGGGGGGTGTCCGTGCCCTACACCGTCACCGGCGGCTTCGTCGAGGAGCAGGGCCGGACGGTGTTCGTGGCGACCGGCACGACCGACCGCGGCGCCATCGAACCCGGCGCCGAGGTGCGTCTGCTGAGCGGCGGCGTCGTGCTCCAGAAGCAGGTGGGCACGGCCACGGTGAACTCCACCGATTTCGTGGACCTGTCGGCGCCGCTCTCCGCCTTCGTCCCCGTGGAGGGCCTCGACCCGGTACGGGTACCGGCCTCCGGGATCACCCTCGACGGCGGACGGCCGGCAGCGGGGACCTCGGGCCAGGCCGTGGTGAGCGCGGGCGAGCGACGCCTGGGCGACTGGCTCTACCTCAAGTACCTGGCGCCCTTCTGGCGCTGATCCCCGCCCGCCACTTCCGATCCCTCCGTACTCCCGAAGGCGGTTGAACCTGTCATGGATGCTCATCGGCGTGTGATGTTCCTGGCGCCCGGCACGCCCTTCTTCGACCGGGACGAGGCCGGCACCGGCGACATGGACGACGACTTCCGTGCCGTGACGTCCGGGACGCCCGACGACTGGTCGTGCCACACGGGGCCCGACTGGACCATGCTGACCCCCCACGGGTACCGGATGCCGTCGCAGGGCTGGAAGGTCCATGTGTCCGCCACTTCGGAGAATGCGCACAGCATCCTCGTCCGGTCCTGGGAGTGGCTGGTGGCCCACCGCATGGCGTTCAAGTTCATCCGCAGCAGGCAGGTGCTGCTGCGGCGCAACGGCAAGTACGGCGACCGCGGAGCCAGCGGCAAGTTCATCACCGTCTACCCCGAGGACGAGACCCGCCTGGCCTCCGTGCTGCACGAGCTGGGAGCCGTCCTCGACGGGGAGCGGGGTCCCTACATCCTCAGCGACCTCCGATGGCGCTCCGGTCCCCTCTACGTGCGCTACGGCGGTTTCGTCGCGCGCACGATGAAGTCGGAGAGGGGGGAGGTCGTCCCCTGCATCGAGGACCCCGAGGGCAGGCTGGTGCCGGATGTGCGCGGTCCGTCGTTCCGGCCCCCGGAGTGGGTGACCGTCCCCGACTGTCTGACGGAAGCGGTGGAGGCGCGCAACGCGGGCACCCTGCGCGACTTCCCCTACCGCGCCGAACAGGCCCTGCACTTCTCCAACGGCGGGGGCGTCTACCGCGGAACCGATCTGCGCACCGGCGAGCCCGTCCTGCTCCGGGAGGCGAGACCGCTCGCCGGGATCGACACCGGCGGTGAGGACGCGGTCGCCCGGCTCCTCCGGGAGCGCGACTGCCTGCGGAAGCTCGCCGGTCTGCGGTGGGTGCCGGAACTCATCGAGGCCCGGGTGGGGCACGAACACCACTTCCTGGTCCGGGAGTACGTGGAGGGCGAGACGCTCGCGGTACGGATCACCAGGGACAACCCGTCCTCCCCCAACGCCGATCCGGACAGGACCGCCGCCTACACCCGGTGGGCGGTCGAGGTGCTCGACCAGATCGAGCAGGGGGTGCGGGCGATGCACGAACGGGGCGTCGTCTTCGGCGACCTGCACCCCGGCAACGTCATGGTCCGCCCGGACGGCTCCGTCGCGTTCATCGACCTGGAGACGGCGTCGACCGACCTCACCGCGCGCCAGATCCACGCGGCACCCGGCTTCGCCGCGCCCCCCGGTCACCGAGGCAAGGACATCGACAGGTACGCCCTGGGCTGCCTGCGCATCGCCCTGTTCACCCCGCTCACCAGTCTCCTGCCGTGGGACGCCGGCAAGACGGACCGGCTGATCGAGCTCGTGGAGGCCCGGTACCCGGTCCCGGAGGACTACGGGGCCAAGGTCCGCGCCGACCTCGCGCCCCCCACGGCCGGCGACGGCGCGGCCGGCAATGCGCCCACCGCGCCGGCCCGGCGCGCCACCGCGGGCCGGCCGGACCCGGCCACCGTGGGCCGGGGCGTTCTCGCGACGGCCACGCCCCGGCGCACGGACCGCCTCTTCCCCGGTGACACGGCCCAGTTCATCCTGCCGGAGGGCGGAGCCTGCCTCGCCTACGGAGCCGCAGGGGTGCTGTGGGCCCTCAGCGAGACGGGGACGGACGTTCCCGCCGCCCACGTCGACTGGCTCGAGGAGTCCGCGCGCCGGTTCACCCACCCGTCCCCGGGGCTCTACACCGGCACGTCCGGTGTCGCGTGCGCCCTGCAGCACCTCGGCCGTACCGATGCCGCCGCGGCCCTGCTGGAGGAGGCGTCCGGCGTGGAACCCGCGAACGACAGCCTCCTGGACGGCCGGGCCGGGCTCGGACTCGCCCATCTGCACATGGCACGGGCCACGGGGGACGACGCCGCCCTGAAGCACGCCACGGTCCTGGCGGAGCAGCTGGTCGAGAACGCGGCGACCCGGCCTCCCCGCCGCGGCGAGGCCGGTCTGATGCGCGGCAGGTCCGGCGGTGCGCTGCTCCTGCTGCGCCTGCACGCCCACACACCCGACACCGGCCTGCTCGACGGGGCCCGTGAACTGCTCGACACCGATCTGCGCGCCCTCGGGTGGAGGGCGGAACCGGGCGCGGAGGAGGGCTGGGCGGCCGGCGCGGCCGGCGCGCGTCCCACGTTCGCCGCCGGCGGTGGCGGCACCGCCGTGGTCCTGAGGGAGTACCTCGCCCGGCGCCACGAGCCGCGCTTCGCCCTGGCCTGCGAGACCGTCCTGCGGGCGGCCCTGGACTGCGTCCCCCACACCGCGGGGCTGTTCCACGGCTTCGCCGGCGTGCTGCTGGCGGCCGCCCGTCTGGCCGGACCGGCGGAAACCGCCGCGGTCGAGCGTCTCGCCGCCACGATCGGCCTGTACGAGGTCACCCACGAGGACGGGCCGGCGTTCCTGGGCCTGGAGAACGTGCGCCTCACGACGGACCTGGCGACCGGAGCCGCAGGCGTGATGCTCGCCCTGAGCGCCGCGGACACCGCTCCGGGGACGCCGGTGTTCCTGTGAACCGGTTCGACGACGGAGGGTGGGAAGGACCGTGAACGGCAACGACGCGGTGGCGGTCTCCGTGATCTGCCCGACCTACAACAGGTCACGGAAGATCACGGAGACCATCGACTCCGTCCGCGCGCAGACCCTTCGGGAGTGGGAGCTGCTCGTGGTCTCGGACGGGAGCGACGACGACACCGAGGACTGGGTGCGCCGGTCCGCGCGGCAGGACGCCCGCGTCAGGCTCCACCGCATCGAACGGAGCGGCCACCCCAGCGGGCCGCGCAACGCGGGGCTGGCCCTCGCACGTGGCGAGTTCATCGCCTACCTGGACCACGACGACGTCTGGCGGCCCGATCACCTTCGTGTCCTGCTCGGCATGTTGCGGGCGGGCGCGGACCTCGCGGCGACGGGCTGCACCTACCACGACGCCGACGGCGGGGAGGCCGCCGAGTTCGCGCCGCTGTCGGCCTTCTGGCACCCCCAACTCCAATTGATGGGCCCCATGTTCGAGCCGTCGAGGGTGGGGCATCGCCGCGGTCTCGTGGAACGGGTCGGGGGCTGGCGCGACGGCGCGGGCCTGGAGGACTGGGACCTGTGGCTGCGGGCGGCCGACGCCGGCCACACCTTTCGCACCGTCGTGGCACCGACGGCGGCCCTGCTGATGGACGGCGGCACCCGAAGGAACCGGATGCCGCGCCCCCACCGGCTGCCCCTGGTCGTCCTCGACGACGCGAGAACCGCCCATGCGCTGCTGTGCGAACTCAGGGCCGGCCGGTACGACGAGGCCTTCCGCGCCGCCGTACTGGCGGACATGAGGCACTGGTACCGGCGGATGGACGACTCCGGTGCGCTGGTACGGCCCCTCGACTGGAGCGGGGACCTCGACGAGGAGATCGAACGCGTGGTCTCGGGCGAGGTGAGGCTCTTCGAGGAGCTCGTGCTGGTGCCCGAACAGGGGCGGTACGCCCTCGCGCGGAACCTGCTCTGCTCCCGCGTGGAGCACGCCCGCCGGGCCGCCCGGCTGGTGCCCTCCGTCCAGCCGCGTGTGCTGGAGCTGGTGAGGAACCTGGCCGAGGGCGGTCCCGGCGGGCGGGCGCGCCGGTCAGATGAGGCCCTTCTCCTTGGCTCGTAGGGCCGCCTGGAAGCGGGTGGCGGCGTGGAGGTGCTTCAGCAGCTCCGCGACCCGCCCCCGGTAGGTGCGTACGGACATGCCCAGTTCACGTGCTCCGACCTCGTCCTTGTCGGCGCGCGTCATGGCCTGCAGCACCTTCAGGTGCGTCCCGTCCAGTGGGGCGGGGCCGTGGTCCGGCAGGAGCAGCGCCGAGGCGTCGAGCGCCTGGGACCAGCAGCGATCGAAGAAGGAGAGGAGCGTACCGACCAGCGCCTCCTGCTCCATCAGCGTTGTGCTCGGCGAAGCGCCCGGCTCGGCCTGCACGAGGACGGTCTCCCGGTCGGCGATCAGCACGTACTCGAACCCTCCGTCCAGGAGGCGGACCTGTGCACCGTGCCGGATCATCTCGGTGAGGAGCGCGGACGTGGCCTCGTCCTCCAGGGCCCGCTTGTGCACCAGGGCCTTCACGGTCACACCGCGCCGCAGGCACGACAGGCCGACACGACGCGCGACCGGGATCATCTCTGGCGGAAGGGTCCAGTCCGGATGCATCGCCAGCACTTCGCGCCGGGCCCGGCCGGTGAGCTCCTCGGCCCGGTCGCCCACGCTCCTGTCGTCCTCCCGCGGCTGTCCGCGGGAACGCCAGGCGACGGACTGGCGGATCAGCGAGTAACCGAACGACAGTACCTCCTGCTGCTCCGCGTGCAGTCTTCTGAGCCGCTGGTCCAGGAGCCGCCCGACACTCTCGTCGGGGCTGAGGACGGTCGGCTCGCCGTGTTCGTCCAGGCGGACCATGCCCTGCTCGGCGAGTCTTCGCAGTGAGGCGCGGATGTCCTCGTCGTCACGGTCGAGGAGCAGGCACAGGTCGGATACCCCCCATTCTGTTTCTTGTAAAAGGGTTTTGTACACGGATTCATCGAAACTGGATATGCCCAATGCGGTCAAGGCCATTTCCCCCATGGCTCTATTCGAACATTGGTGCATGCAACTGTCAATCACTGCAGCGAAGCAGCGAATAAGCCGCCCGGCCGGTGGGCGGACCCGACGGCCGGGTCCGCCCACCGGCCGGGGCGGCGCCTTCCCCTACAGGGCGGACGAGGCGATGACCGCGGTGAGGGCGGCGACCGTGGTGCGGATCGTGTCCCCGAGAGCCGCGGCCGAGCCCTGCCCTCCGGCGATCGCGGTCAGGCGCTCCTCGGGCACCTCCTCCCCGGGGTCCCGCGGCAGGACGGCCCGCAGGCCCGCGTGGTGCAGCACGGTGATCAGCGCCGCCGCGCGCTCGTCGGGCTCCTGGCCCCGGGTGAGGACGGCCGTCAGCCGTCCGCACAGCGCCGCGCGTTCCGACAGGCCCGTGACCGGGTACTTCACCGATCCGAAGGCGCCGAGGACCCGCCGCCCCTGCTCCCGCACCAGCCCCTTCTCCGACAGTCCCCGGTACGCCGCGCCGAGTGTCTGCTCGCGTACGGCCAGCAGCCACTCCCGGGGCGTCTCCCCGGGACGGCTCCGCAGGTGCTCGGCCATGGCCGCGGCCGCCGGGTCCACCGGCGTCGGCGCTCCGGTGGGCACGAGTGCGCCGTCACGCTCCGTCAGGAACCCGGAGAAGCCCAGTTCGAGCAGGGCGGCCGCCGAAACCGCCAGGGACACCCGCAGCGGCGCTTCGCGCAGGGTGCCGGTCTCCTCGTCCAGTGCGAGCAGCACGATCTGCTCGCCCATCGTCAGATCCTCAGTCATGGGATCCCCCTCTCGAAAAGGGAAACGCTCCACCGGAAGCCGTGGTTCCCGTACGCGTCGTGAATTCGGTCGGTCCGGCCGGACCCGACGACCAGTTGGGTACTGAAATTAAATTTCCGCCCGATTCGCCGATAAGCCGGTATTTGTAGTGCGCTTTCCGTTGGGATCCCGAGGATCCTCGCGGATCGGGATTTGTCTCCCTTGGGCGCGCGGCTGCGGAGGGCGGCCGGCGACCGGGGGCGCCGGTACGACGCCGACGTCCCGATCGCCGGGGAGCACCCCCGGGCGCACGGCCCGCCGGGACGGAACGGTCACGCACGGTGACACCCGCTCCGTGCGCTCCGTGGGGGCCGTTCCCGTCGGCGCGGGAGCGGGTGGATGCCGCCGGCGTCGCCGGAGACGCCGGCCGCGGTCACCGGACGGCCGGCAGTGGCCCTCGTCGCGGCTGTGCTTTCCGGAATGCGGAAGGCATTGCCTCTTCCGAACTGCCGCCCGGACGCATGGTGTTCCCGCTTCCGGTGGGTGAAGGCTGGAGCGGAGGAGGCAGGTGATGACAACACGGGCGAGGAGTACGGCGTACAGCACGGGCAGGCCGCCGGACAAAGGCCGTGCCGACCGGCGGTCGCCGGGCCGGACGCGGTTCACGGGTGTGCTGCTGATCCTGCTGTCCCTGATGACGGCGGCGGTCTGCCACTGGGTGTTCGCCCGGTGGCTGCCCTCCGACGGCGAGCGCTACCGGGACTACCGCGCGGCCGAGCCGTGCTCCCCCCGCGCGCTGGAGCGGGGGCGGACGGACTGCCTGAGCACCTGGCACCTCACCGTGGAGGAGACGGTGAACAAGACCGCCGGGAAGGGCTCCTCCTACAAGGCGACCCTGACGTACCGGGACTCCTGGCGGGGAACGGTGTCCTTCGGCGACCCCGGTCCGCTCCTGGAGCGGCTCGAGTCCGGCGACCGGGTCGAGGCCACCGCCTGGCGCCGCGACATCGTGGTGCTCAGCAAGGACGGCGTACGGCAGAACACCTCGAAGGCGCCCCGTGACGAGCTCCAGATGAACGCCGCCGTCGGCGTGCTCGCCGGACTCGTCGCGGCCCAGGCCTTCGTGTTCGGCGCGGTGCGTCTGGTCAGGCCCGGGGACTGCGAACCCCTCACCTGGAATCCGTACGGCAAGCGGCTGCTCCTCACCACCACCGCGGTCTGTTTCGGGGTGGGCCTGCCGGCGGTGTGGACCGGCATCCCGTGGTGGACCGTGCCCGCCGTCGCCGTACCCGTGGTGGTGTGTGCGGCGGTGCTGATGCGTCCCCACCCGAGCCGCAGCGCCGAAGGCGCGTAACGGCTCACCGGACCCCCGCGCCGGGAACTTCCCGTCCCCCCGCCCGCTCGCGGGGACCGGTGGTCACGCAGACCAAGCAGGTGGGGTGGCGGGATTTGAACCCGCGACGCTTCGTCCCGAAGCAACTGGGACGGGGGTGCTGCCTCGGGTCGGCTTGGCTGTCACCTGCGCTGATGTTCCGTAGACGTCCGTGCTCGTTCGTAGGCGTTGTCACGCAGTTGGACACTCACCAGCCGGGACGTTCGAAGCCTCCTCATGCCTCGGGGGATGGCGCCCTTGCTGTCGTAGGGGTCGGCTAGGTTGCGGGGATGACTGTGATGGATCCGCTTGTGCCGGCTCTTGCCGGGCTGATTGCCGACACCCTCTGGTTCCTCGACAGCTGCGGTGACGACGAAGTCGATCCCGACTCCGCGGTGAAGATGATGGAAAGCGTGTGCGGGGAACTGCTGCGGCTGCCTCTGGACCAGCGCGACCGCCTCTTGCAGGTGCTCACCGACCTGGCCGAAGCAGAACCGAACCCTGCGCGAAGGGAGTTCTTGCAGTCGTTCCCCTTCGCCTGCGGCCTGGTCGAAGAAGAGGAAGGCTGAGCCCACCGTCGGTCGAGAGAGCACCGCTTTAGGAGTTCGATCTTCCCTCGGCCTGGTCGGGGCTCGCCTCGTGAACCGGTGCCGTCCAGAGCTGCTGTGCGCCGCCGTCGTCCGGGGTCGTTGATGTCAGCATTGGATGTCAACGGAACAGCTCGGGCACCGGGCGAGCCTCCAGCGGCCCCTCCGGCCGGTCGGCCCAGCGCCACCAGACGTGCCGACCAGTACACCTCAGCAGTGTCCGGCAGGTTCGCCGGCCATCGTCCTTCCGCTTGACGAGGACGAAGCCGCCGGACTTCATGGGCTGGCTGCACTCGGGTCAGGCCGGGGCGTCATCGGTCATGCGGTGCACCCTAACGGAGTGACCGCTTCGTCCCGAAGCAACTGGGACGGCGGTGCTGCCTCGGGTCGGCCTGGCTGTCACCTGCGCTGATGTTCCGTAGAAGTCCGTGCTCGTCCGCCATCGTTCGTCGGCGTTGTCACGCAGTTAGACACTCACCGTTGCTGCTCCTCGTGCACTGGACCCCTTCCCCTGGCCCCGTCCCATCTGATGCGCCTGTACTACGCGACAACATGTGACATCCGTCACAGAGGTCGCGATGTCGTGAGCAGCATGGTGACGAGGTCGACAACTTGTCTGAGCGCGCTCAATCGCTGAGCGGTCGCCTAGCGGCCTCTCTGGAGGCTGGAGGTCAAAAATGACTCCCGAACAAGGAGAGGTTCCGAAATAAGTATGCGCATAAGTACGGCCGATAATTATTAGCGGGGCCAGGGCGCACAAGAGCCCTCACGTGGCGGCGAGTTGGCACGCTACGCTCTACGCGTTACTCCTCTTCCTCCATGCCGTCTCGGCCGACAGCCAAGTCGGCCGAAGCTTCCCGGTGTCGGGGTGCTCTGAGAAGAGAGGGGCAGCAATGAGGGTTCGATTGTTCAAGAAGGCCGGGAGGAAGTGGCCTGACTCCGACCGTTGGCAAGTGATTTTGTCGACGCTCAGCCTTCTGGTGGCGGTCGTTGCTCTCGCGGAGCAAGTAGGGCGGTGAGCCTGGCCGTGTGATGAACGGCCAGGCTCACCTACTGCTCCGTGGGTGCTGGCCCAGCCTGGGCGCAACCAGGCTGGGCCACGCCACGGAGCCGACCTCAGATGACTCATCGCGTGGTTCGCAAGTCCAAGTTGGACTCGAAGTTGAACTACAAGTTGAGACATAACCCAAGCTACACGGAACAGTGCGACTATGAGGCTGAGTGCTCGCTTGGAATCCGTGCAGGAGGCAAGTAGACAGGTCGGCGGGTGCTCGGGCACTCGATAGAGAGAGGGGTAGCTCCGAGGATCCGGAGGTGCCCCTCTGACCTGTGTGCCCCGGCAGGATTCGAACCTGCGACGCCCGCTTTAGGAGAGAGGCGGGGGTGTCTTGCCGGTGACCTGCGGCGTCTTAGGGCGAGCAAGCGGGCACAGATGTACCTGCTCGTACCCGTTGTTGACCGTGGCTTCCCCCCGCATCTGGCACGACTGTGGCACGGGACGACTTGCGCCGCTCCTGGGCTGACTTAGTGCATCGGAAGGCGGAGACCGGTCAGCTTATAGCGTCCCGAGACTTCGTCAGCCTGCTGCTGGATCTGGTTCCGTAGCCTTGCCAAGGCCTCGTTGAACTCCGTGTAGTGGCCGGGGCCGAAGCGTTCGCCGTCGACACCACCTGCTTCGATGAAGTCCACGAAGCCCTGACGCATGGCACGTAGCCAGGTACGTAGGTCTCCGCCCGGCTTCTTCAGTTGGTTCAGGTACTCGGACAGCCGCGCCCGGCACTCTGTGGCCGACGCGAGGCACGCCGTGGCTTCGTTCTCTGGGCGCGCGTAGCCGATCGTCAACACGCGTTTGTCAGCTAGGAAGTCCATGACCTCCTGCGCGATGGCCCTGTCCGACTTCGTGAACTCCCAGTTGACGCCAAACCCGAAGGCACTGAATGCCGTTGGCCGGATGCCCATCCGTCCCCTCCCGTCGATGGCCTATGTCTATCAACCTTGAAGCGTCGGTGCGGCACAACCCCGGTCATCAGCCTAGTTAGCCAGCATGAGCCGCTGCGGTGCCTGCTTGAGAACGGGACCGGGCGCTTGTGCTTCCAGCGCGGGCCTACTTCTTCTTGCCCTGGGTCTTGCCAGAGATCTCGGGGAGCTGGGAATTGCCTGTTCAAGAGCCGTGGGCTCGCCCGCCTGGCGGTCGTCGTTGGTCGTCATTGGCCACTGTTGAGCGGCCTCGGACGGCCCAGAGACGGCCCGGATCACGGCTCGACTGGGCCCGTGTAGGCCGTCTGATCTCAGCGAGACGGACGCTTTGGAGGGACCGGTCCCGGGATCACGTCCTTGCCTAGGTGTTCCTTGATCAGGTACTTGAGCTCCGGTCCTTCGATGAGCTGAAGCCGACCATGCTGACGGGCGAAGTCGTGGCTGGCCCTGCCGAACCATGAAGTAGTGATCAGGATGCCCTTGGCCGCGCGCTTGTGCTCCACAACGCCGGCCAGCGCCTGAACTGCCTCGACACCTACGAGCTTGCTGTAGCGCTTGGCTTGGATGATGCACTCGCCGTTGAAGACTGGGTCCTTGCTGACGGCCACCGCATCGACACCTTCGTCTTTTGAGGCCTGGGTGTTCCATGCCTCCATCCCGATCGCTTCGAAGAGTTGGCGGATCAGGTGTTCGAACTCGGTGGGGGTCAGCTTGACCAGTACGGGCCTGCTGTCGAGGTCAGCTACCACGTCCATGCTGTCCATCAGGCGGTACTTGGTCAGATCGAACTCGATGATGGGCCGAATGGGTTCGAGGTCGTAAGGGTTGGGAGAGACAAGGGCATTGAGTCCCTTGAGACAGGCGGCTGGATCGACCTGGCTGAGGCGCAGCTTGCCGAACTGTTCCCTGCTGGCGCTCAGTGTGACGAGACAGGGTGAGACCTCCTGACCAGTAGCTCGGTCGATGGTCTTGACGCGACCGTTCAGGATGACGCCGTTGACTACCCGGTCGGGGTCGCTAGCCAGGATTTCGTGGACAGTCCGTAATGCGACCTGTGCCAAGACAGACGAGTAGATCTCCTTGCGTTCCTTCTCCGGCCTGGGTACCGCGGTCATCTCGTCCCGGCTCTTCACATACCTGTAGCCGCGCGCGGCGGGCACGATCGTCTCCGGCGGCAGCTGAATCTCGACAAGGACGTCCCCTGTAGCGGGTCGGAAGGCGATGCGATGCTCGTGTGGGAAGCCCATCGGGTAGGACGAAGCATCGAGGACGGCCCCCAGGTGCGCTTCCACTGCTTCAGGATCGCCAGCGCGATACGCCTCGCGCTGCTCATCCAACTGCCTGTTAAAGGCCTCGACCTCCTCAGCAGCCCGCTGCTCCGTCTGGCGGTGCTCCGCGCGCTTCTGCTCCAGCGCCTCCCGGCGCTTTTCCTCAGCTCGCGCGTGCCGCTGCTGCGCTTCGCTGAAGCGTTCACGGGCCTCGGCGACCTGTGCCTCGTATCGCTTCCTGCCGATGCCCAGGACGGCAGCGAGCCCGCCGGGCTCTGGGGGTGCGAAGCCTTCCCACCGTGGTGAAGGCTCTGGTCGGGACCAAGGCCGTTCATCTAACACTGTCGGCGTATGAGTCCTCCGCCGGCGCTCGAACGTTGTGGGCGGGTCACCGACCAGAGCGTCACGCAGCAACTGGCTCAGCTGCTCGACCTCGTGCTCGACCCCGATCGTCTGCACCTTGGCCTGCTCGGCTTGCTGCTCCAGATACGCAGCCTTCCGCTCTTGTGCCCGCCGTTTGCTGGCCGCTTCAGCAGTCTTGCGGGCACGCTCCGCTTGGCGGGCCTGTTGCTCCTGGGCCCGTCGCAAAGCCTGCTGCTGCCGCTGGTACTCGTTGCCTCGGCCACCACTGCGCTGCGCCACTCGCTAGCCCCTCCCCTGGCTCGGCTCCCCAGAGCTGCATTCCCCTCTCATCGCGCAGAATCACGCACCTTGGGGACGTGGATCCTCGCTGGGTGCGGCAGTTGCGACACGGCAACGAGCCTAGGGACAAGTTCGGAGCCATCGGCTTGGGAAGCTAAGTGCTCTAGGGGCGATTGCCTGGCTGACGAGCAACGGAACGGTGCAGGCCCCCAGCTGCCCGCCGGCTCAGTCTCCGGTGTTCCGCATGGTTCCCCGCACGATCTGGCACGAACCTGGCACGGGATGGTCCACGAGCCGCTCCTCCCGAGGACGAGGGGTGGCGGTCCTGCTCATGTCCGGCTGCAGGACCCTGTTGGCGCTCGGCGGTGGCTGAACGATTACAGCCATCGGGCGTACGCCTCGGACGGAGTTGCGGAGCTGAACCACAGTACAGCATTCTGGGGTGCGACTTGCTGTGGTGATCAGGGGCGGGCTCAATGGAATTGATCGAGCAGTTTATCGACCGGTACACAAAAGAGTATGACTACTATAGTCAAGCAGCCCGCCTAGTCGCTCAAATGCTAGAAAGTGACCTGCGTTCTTCAGGTGTCCGTTGTATAGTCACTCACCGAGCGAAGGACATCGAGCGACTCAGGGAAAAATGCATACAACGCAATTCTCGAAGTAATTACGAGTCGGTGGAGGAGATCTTTCGCGACATTGTTGACTTGGCTGGGGTCCGAGTAGCGCTCTATTTTCCGGGAGAGCAAGAACAGGTAGACAAGTCAATTGCGCGCCTTTTTAAGCAGTGGGATGAGAAAAGAGTATTTCCTGCCGCCGGCCAGGAAAAAGATGACCCCGCCGGGCAGAAAAATGACGACCGCAGGTTTTCGGGATATTCGGCAGTGCACTACCGCGTTCAACCGAGAGAGCAATATATCGGAGACGCGAATAAGAGGTATCTGAAGGCGCGAGTGGAGATCCAAGTGGCGTCGGTTCTCATGCACGCCTGGTCTGAAGTGCAACACGATCTTGTCTATAAGCAAATGGACGGCGACCTTTCCGACGAGGAATACGCCATCCTTGACCAGCTGAATGGCCTCGTGATTGCTGGGGAGATTTCTTTGAAGCTCCTTCAAGATGCTGGCGAAGCTCGCGTGGCGCGCAATGGCACAAGTTTCTTGAATCACTACGAGCTCGCCGCGCACCTGCTGCGTCACGCCAGCGATTCCCTAAGCCAGCCGATCGGCGATTCGGGCCTGGGAAGAGTTGATGACCTATTCAAACTTCTCAAGCAGCTCAACAAGACCACGCCCGCTGAGCTGAAGCCATACCTTGAATCTCTGCATGGCGCCGTAGAGAAACGTCCTTTGGCGGAGCAGGTGATTGACGCGCTGCTTGCCGAGGATTCATCGCGCTACGTAGCGTATAACGAAATTCGTGATACCTCGCAATTGGGTAGGTCTGAACTGGAGCGTGAGACAGGACGCGCAATGCGCGATTTCCTACATAGTTGGGTAGAGCTTGAGAATACTTTGAATCGACTGGCGCGAAACGCCGGCCAATCTCAACGGTATAAGCTACCTATGGTTCAGCTATTGAGAAGCGTGCCGATGCCGCCTGGAATTAGAGAAGAGCTCGACCTTCTGCGGCTTATGCGGAACGATGTGGTGCACCACAGGAGGGATCTTCCGCCGACTGCTTTCGATGATGCCACGAATCGCATTAAGGAGATCGCAGAGGGTCTTGACGACGGTGCTGCCGAGGCTAGCCACAGCACCTGAGGGCGGCCTTAGACTGTGTCCTATGTGGTGGGCTTGAGGAGTCGCTTGTAGCAGCGGAGGACTGCGGCAAGCCCCAGAAAGGCCAGGTAGTTGCGGGGATTGCGTTCGTAGCGGTGGTTGAGCCGACGGTAGCCGGTCAGCCAGGACATGGTCCGTTCGATCACCCAACGACGCCGGCTCAGCCGTTCGCTGGACTCGATGCCCTTGCGGGCGATGCGGAGGCCGATGTACTTGCCGCGTACCCATTTCCGCAGCTCGGGGACGTCGTAGGCCTTGTCGGCATGCAGGCACTGGGGCTTGAAGTACCGGCCGGTGTGCGGGTCGTGTCTCGTTAGGTGACCGAGCACCATGGGCTTCAGGGTCTGGCTGTCGTGGACGTTGGCGGCGGAGATGCCGACGAGAAGGGGCAGTCCCTTCGCGTCCGACAGGATGTGCATCTTGGAACCCGGCTTGCCCCGGTCCACGGGACTCGGACCTGTGTGTTCGCCCCCTTTTTAGCCCTCACGTGGGCGGAGTCGAGGACGACACGGGAAAGATCGAGGAGGTCCGTGTCGTCGAGCCGGCGCAGGATCTCCTCATGGAGCCGGCCCCACACACCGGCCCGCGACCAGATCACGAAACGGCGGTGCGCAGTGGACTTCGATATACCGAAGCACGGTGGCAGTGCCCGCCAGGCGCAGCCGCTGACCAGCACATAGATGATCGCGGCAAACAGCGTCTCATCAGGCGTGTCCTGCGTCCCGTCACCCTGCGGCCGCACCTTTGACGGCGGGATCAGCGGCCTCGCGATTTCCCACAGCCCGTCCGGAACAATCCAACTCCACGTACCCCGGCCCATACGCAGCTCAATGAGCCATCACCACATAGGACACGGTCTTAGTGCCCTAACGCCACAATCGACAGCATGTTCGATTTTCCATCCGTGAACAAGGAAAGTGCACCGGGAGGGATAACGATCTTGATCTGTTCAAAACCTCTCCCCACCTCCCCAGGATCGTCGCGGTGTGTCACCATACGGGTACGCGCACCGTTGCCGGGTTCGGATCCCAGATGGCTCTGTGTCAAAGCACATGGAGGTGCGCTTGGGGGATGAGGTGCACGGCCGACAGGCCGACGAACGAACTACGGGTGGGAAGCGTTGCGGACAGACTTCGGCGACCTCGTCATTGAGCAGGCGATCGTGCACATTGTGCCGCAACGCAGGCGCACGGACCCAAACGAGTCGATCCCACTGAGTCAAGCTCCGTGCAACTTGAATCACGACGTGCGTACTGCGCTCCAAGCGAAACTCAGGGGAGTACTCGCCTCTACTGGCCGAGAGATCATTGAGAATCCAGATTCGAAGTCCTCGCTTCCTGACTACGTCTACGCGTTCTTAACCGATGAGACCAATCTTGTTGATGTATCTGTAGAGTTGGTCCACTTGCTAAGAAGCAGCCAGTCAGGTGTGAACTCCGCTGGCTTGCTCCTCGTGGCAGACGCTCGACTGAGTGGAAAGCGTTCTTTGCTCATTGTCAAGCTCGAGCAAGAGACAGGTATGCAGGCTGTCGAAACGGTTGTCAATGGCTTGCGTACCTTCGATGTGAAATACCTTGCCGATCTACTACTCACTGAAAAGTCGAAGATTCACAAAGTAGCGCTTTTCTCTGAGGACGGGATCAGTGAGGAAAGAATTGAAGGATGGGCTGCCGACCGTCAACTTTCTGGAAAAATGGCGGCATTCTTCCTAGAACGGTTCCTGGGTTGCCGCCAGAAGAATGAGCCGCGCGAGATAACCCGGCGCTTCCATGATGCCACTACAGAGTGGATCAACTCGTACATCGCGGACCCGGACACCCGCATTAACTATCTCTTGGCGACGCTGGCTGAGTTGCAAAGCCCCATGCGTTTCCTCAATCCAGTCACCTTCGCGCAGCAGCACCTAGATATCGCGCACCGCGATGCATTCATCGAACACCTGCAAGCTTCCAATATCCCGTGTCGAACTTTCGACAAGGACACGGAACTTCTTGATAACCGCTTGAAGAACATGCGTGTCGGCTTCGCGAACGGAGCCTTCATTGTGGCGCCAGTGGATGCTGGGGATGACCACAACAACATGACTCTGGAAGACCGAGGTGATGGAACTACGAGCGTCACTATTACTGGTACGGTAACCACGACGACTGCATATGCTCCGCCAGGTGGCGGACGTCGTTCCCAGCGACAGAGTAAAAGTCAAGATACCAGCCAAGGGGTAGTTGACGGAGATATCCCTATGCAGGGGTGAAATGACTGCCATCGGCGAAGCGCTATCTCGGTACCGACGTGAGCGTCCTCGTATCGAAACGGCTGCCAAACTAACCGCGGCGCATGTGCGGAGACGTGCAGCACGGGCGAAGATAAATTGTGAGGTCTTTCACCGTTCTAAAGAAGTGAGTAGCTTTGTAACCAAAGCACAGCACAAAAACTATGCAGATCCTTGGACTCAAATTACCGATAAGGCCGGTGTGCGCGTAATAGTGCAGCATGCCGGCCTACTCGACCCCATGCTCGAGCTCGTCAAAGAGTCACTAAGCGTAGTTGGTGAGCCGGAAGATGATCGTCTCGTGGTTGGAGCGGAAGATCGCCTTCGGTACCCACGGCTCCACGTTCAGGTGATCGCGTACGGCGACCAAATGAGTGACGACGGCAAGCCGTACGAGTGTGAAATCCAGATACGTACCGAGGCCATCGACTTGTGGGCAAGGATGTCCCACAAGCTCATGTACAAGGCTGAGGCGTCAGCCGTACCATCCGATGTCAGACGCTCGCTGTACCGTTTGATTGCTCTGATCGAGCTCTACGATCTTGAGGTCCGACGGGGGGTTGAAGCGATGGCACAGTACCCCGATGTTGCCCAGAGTAACCTTCTTCTGGATGAAGTCGAGCACCTCTTCCGCATGTTCACTGAACATGAGCCTCGACGCGATCTATCTGAAGAAGTGGTCGATGTTCTGGTGAAAACAATTCCCGACCTCGCCGCGTACCCTGAACGACTCTCTCGATTCGTTGAAGATCGCCGGGAGGACTTAGAACGTGCCTATAAGGACTTCGGACCTAATAGTGATCACTTTCTGCGGCATGGGCGTTACATACTTGCCAGCCAGCCAGAGAGCTTGATCATCTTTGAACGCCTATCTAGCGCGAAGCTCCTTTTGCAAGGGCGCTGGATCGACGAATTACCTGAATCCATGCTCAATGACATGGCAGATGCCTGGGGGGTTTCTTTGTGAGTCAACCTAGCAAGCCTGAGGCCTCAGGTGTTATCGCTGCTACTGCGATGTTCGTCGAAGTCCTCGTGGTTGGCATCGGTGCTCTCGTGGGGGTTGTTGGTTGTGTATCGGCTGCTGCCGGGTACTCAAACATGCGTGAAATTGCGCCGATTATTGCTTCCACGCCTGCATCTGGAGCAGCGCTGGCCTTTTCGTACGCTCTGGGTATTGTCGTTGATCGCGCAGCTGACTACTTACTCACCTCGCCTAGGCGGCGACTGCGGAGCCGTCACTTTGTGTCGGACGCCGCTTATAGCCAAGCCCGTCATGCCATCGTCGAAACTCCACACGTGGTGGCGATGGCAGATTACGCGCGGTCTCGAATGAGAATCTGTCGCGGGTGGTTCCTGAACAGTGTGCTCCTGTCGGTTGCTTCTGCTCTGCTCATCTGGCGGTTCCCGGTCCAAGATCGGGTACTTCTGCTTAGTGTAGATGTGTTTCTGGGACTGCTATGTGCAGCGGGCTTCTATGCCGCTTGGAAAAATATCACCGCAACTAGCTATAGAAAGCTTGCGCAGCAGGCAATGGAGGTTACTGCAAGAGTGCCGAATCAAGGTACTGACATGGCTTCTAACGCATAAGGTCGGTGGAGCGGCTTTGGGCTGGAGCTGCTTTGGCGCGAGTGATCATGGCCCCGTAAGCTTGCGGCGCGTCGGGCAGTCTGTGGACCTGCCCGGTAAAGCACGACGTTGGGGCCATGATCTTCGAGGCTCGCGCCAAAGTGGCTGCCTAAAGCCGTGGAGCCGACCGCCCCAGCCCCGACGTACCCCTTCTCTAACGTCAGGCGGCTGATTGCTGTGCGCGCGGTACGGGTGCCGGCCGGGCTGGAGCGGGGCGGAGACAGGAGCGCAGGCCCGGCCGGGGGCCGGGCCGCGCGCGGGGAGCGGAGCGAGCCGCCTTGAACTAGTAGAGAGACTTTGAATCACGCTCATGCCGACGGCTGTTGACGCTGCTCTTGCGCCTGGTCGCTGTCGGCTCGTGGTGTAGAACCCTGGGTATGGGGAGTGAACGGCGCGAGCGGATGCGGGTGCTTGGGGCATGTCTTCGGGCTCTGCGTGCGGAAGCTGGTCTGACGGGTGCTGCTCTGGCTCAGCGGGCCGGCGTTGGTCAGCCGACGGTCTCCAAGGTGGAAACCGGGCGCATGGTCCCAAGCGTCGATGTGCTGGACCGGCTGTGCCGGGCGCTCAACCTCGATGAGTCGGCGGCCCGGGGAGTCCGTGACCTTCTCGTCGCCGTTGAGTCTGCGATCGAGAGCGATTCCGAAGCGGCAGGGCTGCCCGCTGGGCTCATCGTGGATGACGCGGTCCACGGTGCCCAGTTGGTGCGGTCGTTCCAGTGTGTCGTTCTGCCGTCGCTGCTCCAGAGCGCCGAGTACGCCCGTCACGTCTTCGAGAGTGCGCCAGACTTGACCCCCGAGGCGGTCGGTCGGGCAGTCGCTGCCCGAGTACAGCGGCAGAGCGTGTTGTACGAGCCGGGGCGTGAGTCGGTGTTCGTGCTGACGGAGGCCGTACTGCGGACCTGGCCGGGCACGCCGGCGCTGATGCTCGCTCAGCTCGACCGGCTGCTCGCCGTCGAGAGCCTGAGCACCGTCCGGCTCGGCGTCATCCCGTGGCGCCGCCCGGTGCCGCTTCTGCCTCGTCACGGATTCACGCTGTGCGACCAGCAGGCCGTCGTGATCGAGGCGTTCACCGGTGAGCGGGTGTCGGTGGACTCCGCCGAGGTGGCTGCGTACGAGGAGACCTTCCGCCGCTTCCAAGAGGCAGCCGTTTTCGGTGGCGAGGCGCGTGAGCTGTTGTTGCGGGTGATGCAGGAGTTCCGCGAGCTGGGAGACACGGTCACTCCTTAGAGGAATAATTCCTCTACATGCCTAGCCTGCTGGCTTCTCGTGGGCATAGCCTGCCGTCGCGCTGTCTAGTCCCCTAGACGCAGATAAGGAGCTTGCCATGCGTACCAAGTGGTGCCGCGCCTTCCCGGGTCTTGCCGAGCAGGTGGTCCAGGCCCGTCACTTCGTCGCTGCCTTAGTCGCCGAGAAGGGGCCGGTCGATGACGCCACCCTGGTCGTCAGCGAACTGGCCACCAACGCCGTACGTCACTCGCTGAGCGGCGCGGAAGGCGGCTGGTTCCTCGTCGTCGTCGGCTTCGGCGACGGCTTCATCCGTATCGAGGTGGTCGACCAGGGCGGCGAACGCGTCCCACACCTGTGCGATGTGACCAGCCAGGAAGAGGGCGGGCGCGGATTGCTGCTGATCGCGGCCTGTGCGAAGGGCTGGGGTGTGAAGAACTGGCCCGACGGGCGTTCCGTGTGGGCGGAGCTGGCCTGGGAGGGCGCGTGATCGGGTGCCGCCCGCTGATGGGTGGCCGTTGCCGTGCCGGCGGTGACGGGTGACTCCTCGGGGTGTGCCTCGGCGGAGGTCGCGCTTCTTCGTCGTTGAAAGTCGTACGGGACGGCGCCTCCCGCCCATTCCGTCTAGGGCCCTAGACTCCTGGGTACTTCTGGGAGGTGTGGTCATGTCGGACGAGTTGCAGCGGATCATGGCGATCGGTGATCCGTACCTGCTCCTGCGTGAGGTCACCACGAGGCTGGCCGCTGCGCAGCAGGAGGTGACCGAACTCGCCCGGCTCCGCCGCCGCGTGGTTCAGGACCTCCACGCGCAAGGAATGTCCTACGCGCAGATCGCCGAGAAGGCCGGCCTGAGCCGCGGGCGTATCCATCAGATCCGGCACACCGGCCCGGCACCTGAGGGTGCCTTCCTCGGGACGGGCTCCGTCACGGTGGTGACACCGCTCCGGTGGGACGACACGAAGAAGCGTCCGGTCGTCGCCATGGCCGACATGAACTCCGGCAAGCGGCTGGAGGAGCTGGCGAAGTCGTACGGGCTCGACGTCAGCTCCGGCCACGTGCAGGTGAGCGGCGAGGTCGACCTCGACCGTGACGGCCTGGTCGTCGTCTGTGGGCCGGGCATGTCCCAGGCCATGCGCGACCTGTACGCCCAGGACCCGGTACTCGCCTGGGAACACCCGGAGGGTGAGCCCTGGGCGCTGGTGGACCGGCGTACCGGCACGGCGTACCACGCAGGGGCGGACCTCGAGCCGAGCCGCCCGCATGACGTCGGATACCTGGGGCGACTGCCTCGCCCGGACGGCAACGGCTCGGTGCTGGCCATCGCTGGCATCCACACGGCAGGCTCCCTCGGCGTCGTCCACCTGCTCACTTCGGACCTCAGCACGTTGTGGGGACAGGTGGGGGAGCGGCACTTCTCCACGCTGGTGAGTGTCGAGTACGACCCCGAGACCGAAGAGCCGCAATCCGCCGAACTCCTCTGCCCCCTCTACCTGCACGACGAGGAGGCGACGGCGTGAACGTCGCCCTCGGCACGCTGCCCGCCGAACCAGACCAGCAGAACGAGGACTTCGCGGCCGCCGCTCCCGGTGCGGCCGTCCTCCTCGACGGTGCCGGCGTCGCCGGGGCCGAGACCGGCTGCGTGCACGGCATCGCGTGGTTCTCCTCGACCCTGGGCGGACTGCTGCTGGGCAACATCGCGCAAGATCCCGCCCGGCCGCTCGCCGACTGTCTCGCCGACGCGCTCCGCTGCGTCCGGTCCCTGCACGAGGACACGTGTGATCTGACCTACCGGGCCAGCCCGACCAGCACAGTCGTCGCGGTCCGCGTCGGCGAGGGAGCGCTGGAACACCTCGTCCTCGGTGACTCGACCCTCCTCCTGGCCCACCAGGACGGGAAGACGACCGCTGTCACCGACGACCGTCTGGACCAGGTCGGCAAGCAGCTCCGCGCGCTGGTCGACCGACTACCCACCGGCACGCCCGAGCACGCTGCCGCCCTGGCCCAGTACCGCGACGACCTGACGGGACTCCGTAACCGGCCGAGCGGCTTCTGGATCGCCGGCCCCGAACCCCGGGCAGCCGAGCACGCCCTCACCGGAACGGTGCCGCTGGAGTCGCTGGCGTCCGTGACCTTGCTGAGCGACGGCGCGACACGCCTCGTCGACCGGTTCGGCCTCGCCGACTGGACGGACGTGCTGGACGTGCTTGCCTCCGCCGGCCCGGACGAACTCATCCGCCGTGTACGGGAAGCGGAGAACGCCGATCCCGACGGGCAGCGATGGCCTCGCGGAAAGGCGAGGGACGACGCCACGGTTCTCCACTGTCCCATCTCACCGAGATTCGACGAGTCTCAGTGAAGTTTGATCGATGGCAGTTTGTCTCAGCGGAGTTTGACTGCCAGGGTTCGTGGCGGCGACGGCGCAAGGGCGTCGGGGGTTTCGTAGAGTCGCCTGGCTGGTCGAAGAGGTGGAGGACCATGCGCATCGCCATTGACGGGACACACATCGGAAGCCAGGCGGACCTGCACCGGTTTCTTGCCGGGCCTTTGGACTTCGGTCCGTACTACGGGCACAACCTGAACGCTCTGTGGGACCGCCTGAGCAGGGATGTCGAGCGCCCGGTCGAGATCGTCTGGGAGAACGCCGAAGCCAGTCGTGCCCGCATGGGTGACGAAGCGTTCGAGGCGATCGCATCCGTACTGGTCCGAGCTGCCGAGGAAGACGAGTCGAACGCGCCGGACGAGAGACTGACCGTGCGTTTCACCTGATGCGCAGTCCAGCGGGGACCGGTCAAACTTCGCCGCGACGCCGTCAAGGTTCGTTGAGACGGTCATCCACTGGGTGCCCTCGTTGTAGCCGCACACACCCAACCGTAGAATCGAACGTGTGAGCGACCAACCGTCCCGACTAGAGCTCCTGCGCTTCGCGCGCCGTGTGGTCGTGCAGCAGGCGACGGCCGCCGTGCGGCAGCTCGACGGGTGGATCGCGGACGAGGAGCGGCGCGAGGCCGAGCGGCGTCGAGGTGGGGAGGTGCGGTCGCCGCCTCCGGACTGGCTGCTCCAGTACGGGCTCAACCGGAAGAACGTGGATGCCGTTCATGCCGGGGACTGCTGGGCAGCGACGAAGTCGGGCCGGTGTCGTCCCGCGTCCCGCGAGCAGGTGGTTGAAGCTCTGCGGCATGGCGTGCCGGCGTGCGTGCACTGCCGCCCGGATACGGCGCTGGGCCTGCTCGACAACCCGTGACGGTGGTGGTCTAAAAGCGGGTGAGGGGCTCCCGAATGGCGTCACCGGCCGCTGCGAGATCGGGTGGTCCTATCGACGCTTGCGCGACACGCTCGTATACCCCCCTAGACAGTTGACGGGGCATCGGTTTACGGTTGTCGTCAACCCCCCTAGACAGTTGGGGTGGTCGCCTCCCTGTGCTGTCTAGGGGGATATTCAACGGCTCGGCGTTCACGAGGGCGCCCGGATCAAGTGAGGTTCAGAATGCGTGTCATCCCCGTGGACACCTCGTCCGCCACTCTGCTGGTCACCAAGCTCCCCGAGGTCAAGGTGAGGGACCGGCAGACCGGCGAGGTGGCCGTGGACCCGGTCACCAACGACCGGCTCATGGTCCTGGAGCTGGTGTTCATCGCCAAGGGCGGCTCGGACATGATCAAGGTCACCGTGCCCGAGAAGGGCATCGGCGAGGGACTGGTCATGGGCGCACCGGTGTTCCTGTCCGGCCTGATCGCGCGGCCCTGGGAGAGTGAGTTCGGCGGCCGTACTCGGCACGGCATCGCCTACCGGGCGGACGCCGTCATGGCCGGCACCCCGGCCGCGGTGCAGGGCTGACCGTCATGACCGACGCCCTGTGGATTCTGCTGTTAGCGCTGCTGGTGGCGGCTGCGCTGGCCGTTGTGCGTCGTCGACTGCCGGTCCTGTTCTGGTGGCTGGTCGGGTATCCGGCCGTGATGCTGCGGGTGCTCGCCACGTACCGGGCCACGATGAACGCCTGCGGCCTGACGGTGCCCGCCTCTGCCATGCGCCGGGCCACTGCCCGGATGGTGGGGCGACAGGCCGCTCCCGTGCCGCCTCGTCGGTCGCTGCCACTGCCGACCGCGTCCGGACTCGTGATGCGGCTGCGCATGGCGGCCGGCCAGGTACCCGAAGACTTCAACGCGTCGGCCGACCGGCTACGGCACGCCTGGGGTGCGCACGCCGTGCACGTCCGGCCCACCAAGCCAGGGCGACTGGAGCTCCGGTTGGTCGGCTGGGACGTCCTCACTGACGTGCGGCCCCCGCGTCGGTGGCTGCAGACCGAACCGCTGACCTTGCCTCTGGCGCTGCGCGAGGACGGACACTGGCACGTCCGGGACTTCCGCACCGTGCCGCACGAACTCATCCTCGGTGCAACACAGTCGGGCAAGTCCGTGTACCTGCGCAACCTGCTCTGCGGGCTGGCTCGGCAGCCCGTCGCACTCGTCGGCATCGACTGCAAGTGGGGCGTCGAACTGGCGCCCTTCGCGGCCCGGTTGTCGGCGCTCGCCGACACACCGGACCGCGCGAACGACCTCCTTGACGTCCTGGTGGACGAGATGGAGGCACGCTTCCGCCTCATCGGCATGAGGGGCGGGGCCGGTCCGGATGCCGTGCTCACCTCGGACGTCTGGGGCCTGCCGGAGAAGACGCGGCCGGTGCCGGTCGTGGTCGTCGTCGACGAGGTCGCCGAACTCTTCCTCGCCGCGAGCAAGGACGACGAGAAGCGGCGAGACGCCATGGTCACCAAGCTGATCCGCCTCGCCCAGCTCGGGCGCGCGGCCGGCATCTATCTAGAGGTGTGCGGGCAGCGCTTCGGCGCCGAACTCGGCAAGGGCGCCACCATGCTCCGCGCCCAGCTCACCGGGCGGGTCTGCCATCGCGTCAACGACGAGACGTCCGCCAACATGGCCCTCGGCGACATCGCACCGGAAGCGGCGCTGGCAGCCACCAGGATCCCGGCCGAACGACCCGGCGTCGCGGTGGTCGGTGACTCCTCCGGCGGCTGGTCCCGGGTCCGCTCCCCACACCTCACCCTCGAAGACGCGGCGGCCGTCTGCCGCGACACCTCGGGCCTCATTCCGGAACTGCCCCGCCTGGACACCTTCCGACCTGTTGTGGCGCAGCCTTCCGCTGCTCCCGCCGCACAGCCCACCGCGCGCCCGGTGACCGGGTAGCCGCACTTCCCCTCCAACGGTCGGCGTGACCGCCTCACGCCAAGTCCCTACCCCTGCCATGCCTGAAACCGAAGGAGCCCGAGCCGATGCGAGCCCACCTGGCCCGTGTGGACGCCGTGATCGTGCAGGCCGTCATCGCCGGTGCCCTGTCCTTCTCCCACCTGCACGACGTCGCCGCGGCGGCCGGACAGGACGGCTGGAAGGCGTGGGCCTACCCCGTGAGTGTCGACCTACTCTTGGTCGCCGCCTGGCGTCGGATGCGCCAGTCACAGCGAGCGGGTCAGGCGGCCGGCGGTCCGCGTCTGTGGTTCCTCGTAGCCCTGGCCGCGTCCCTCGGCGCCAACGTCGCCACGGCCGGCCTCCTCGACCTGGACGACGTACCCGCCTGGCTCCGCGTGACGGTCGCGGGCTGGCCCGCTGTCGCCTTCTTCGGCGGCACGCTGCTGGCCCACGCTCCGCACACCCCGGAAGGGCCCGCTGCCTCTCCCGCGACGGACGCGGTAGCGGCTCCTGACGGCGATTCGTCCGGCGTGGAAGGGCCCGATCACAAGGTTCCGTACCCGGCCGACCCCGAACCGGCTTCCGAGCCTGCTGCCACCCCGGCCACCGCTCCCGCCCCGGCGCCTGCTCCAGCCGTCGCCCTGCCGCCCGCCCTCGTCGACCGCGTCCGGGCCCTGGCCGAGGAACACCGCTCGGCCACCGGCCGCCCCGCCGACCCCGACGCCGTACGTACTCGGCTCGGCCTGCCCCCGTCCATGACCGCATCCGTCGCCACACACCTCTGAGAGGAGCCCCACCGTGAACCGCCGTTTCCGCAACCTCCGACGCATCGGCCCCGTCAACGTCGCCTCCTACGTCGAACGCGGCCGGAACCGCCACCTGGCCGCCTGCACCGCGCCCCGCTGCGACTTCTCCGCCGAGTACGACAGCCGCGCCGCCGCCGAACTCACCGCCCGCACCCATCGCTGCCCGGCCTGACAGGAGACCACCCGACATGGACGTTCCGCTCTGGCTCGCCCTCCTCGTCGTCGGCGTCCTCGGCATCAAGCTCATCCGCCCGCCCTGGTGGCTCATCGCCGTACTGCTCCTCGGCGGCTACCTCCTCGCCGACAGCCTGCTCGCCCCCGTCATCGACCCCGCCCTCAAGTGACCCGCGAAGGGAGACCGCTCATGTTCCGACCGAAGGTCCCGACCATGCCGCAGCCCACCGGCCTGACCACCCCGCCCGCAGTCGTCGAACCGACCGCAGTCACGCCGCACGCCCCGGCCCCGGCGTCGACAGCCGCCACCCCGGCCCGGAACCGTCCGGCCGTCCAGCTCACACCGGGCACCGTGCTCGCCCTGGTCGGCGGCGGCACCGCCGTGGTCCTGGTCGTCGGCGCCGTCCTGGTCTCCATGCTCCTCGCCGTCGCCCTTACCGCCACATCCGTGGCCGTGTGTGCCCTCACTGTCCGCTCCTGCATCGCCCGCCGCTGACACCACCGACCCGACCTCCCGGCGTTCTCGCGCTGTCTAGCCCCCTCGACACGCCCAACTGCACGCTCACCCACACAAGGAGGACCCCAAACATGACTCCTGCGGCTCCGACCGCAGCTATCCGCCAGCTGGCAGCACTCGCCCAGCACGGCGACCTCAGCAGCTACGCCCACCAGATCCAGCGCCTCGGCGGCTGCGAGCGGCCCATCCGAATGGAGGGCCACCGGCTCGACGTCCACGCCGCCACCGGGGAGATCGTCCGGGAGATCACCGACCGCGACCTCCCGGCCGGACAGCTCCTCATCCGCTGCAACAACCGCCGCGCCACTCGGTGCGTCTCGTGCGCCGAGGTGTACCGCAAAGACACCTTCCACCTCGTCACGGCCGGTCTGAGCGGCGGCAAAGGCATCGGCCCGGCCGTGGCCCAACACCCTCGGGTCTTCGCCACCTTCACCGCACCGTCCTTCGGCCCCGTGCACAACCGCCCCGGCGGTGGCCGGTGCCGCTGCGGACGCCTTCACCCGGACGACGACCCCGCCCTCGGCACGCCCCTGGACCCGGACCGATATGACTACCGCGCGGCCGTCCTGTGGAACGCTCACGCGGGGAAGCTCTGGGGCCGCTTCACCACCTACCTGCGCCAGCACCTCGCCTCCCGGGCGGGCCTCAGCCGCTCGGCGCTGCGTCACTGCCTCAAGGTCTCCTACGCCAAGGTCGCCGAGTACCAGCGGCGCGGCGCCGTCCACTTCCACGCCGTCATCCGCCTCGACGGCCCGGACGGAGCCGAGGACGCCCCGCCGGCCTGGGCCACGACCGAACTCCTCACTGATGCGATCCGCTGGGCGGCCAAGGAAGCCGAGGTGCCCGGTCCGGTCCTCGACGGACACGCGTACACCTTCCGCTTCGGCGACCAGCTCGACATCCGCCCCATCCGGTCGGCCGACTTCACAGGCAGCTCGGAACTGTCCAGCCGGGCCGTGGCCGCCTACATCGCCAAGTACGCCACCAAGGGAGCCGAGACGGCGGGCACCCTCGACCGGCCCATCCGCAACCCGATCACGGACTTGATCGGCTCCGACGTCACCGACCACGCCCGGCGCATGATCCTCACCTGCTGGCACCTCGGGGCGCTCCCCGAGCTGGAAGACCTCCGCCTGCGCAAGTGGGCCCACATGCTCGGCTTCCGCGGCCACTTCTCCACCAAGTCCCGCGCCTACTCCGTCACCCTTGACGCTCTCCGCCAGGAACGAGCCGACCACAACGAAGCTTTGGCCCGCGAACGCGCGACCGAAGCCGGTCACCCCCTGCCCGACCCGGACACCGTGCTTGTCCTCTCGCACTGGCGCTTCGCCGGCACCGGTCTCACGGACGCAGAAGCCCTTTTCACTTCCTCGCACCCCGCTTCTCACAATGCAGAAGGAGAACCCGACCGTGCGCGATGACGAACTGCTCACCGTCGCCGAGGTGATGGCCCGTCTCAGGCTCGGCCGGTCCACCGTGTACGACCTGATCCGCACACGACGGCTTCCCTCGGTCACCATCGGCCGATGCCGGCGTATCCCGGCCTCCGCCCTGGGCGACTTCATCGCGGAACAGATGGAGCGTGCGGCCTGATGACCAAGCGTCGGAGCCGCGGGGATGGCGGCCTGCACTGGGACGAGAAGCGGCAACGGTGGATCGCCACGGCGAATCTCGGCTTCGATCCGAGCGGCAAGCGGATCGTCAAGCGGGGGAGTGGCAAGACCAAGACGGAGGCGAAGAACAAGCTCAAGGAGGTGTTGCGGGACCACGAGGACGGTCTTGCGATCGCGCCCACCAACTACACGGTCGAGGACGCGGTGACGGACTGGCTCACTTACGGCCTGGCCGGTCTCGACCCGCGCACCGTCGAGACGACGACGCTGCTGAGCCAGAAGCACGTCATCCCGTCACTCGGCGCACGCAAGCTCCGCGACCTCAGTGCGGAGGACGTAGACCGCTGGCTGGCTGCCAAGGCGAAGACGCTCAGTACGCGCACGCTCCAGGCGATCCACTCGTGCCTGAACCGTGCGGTCAAGCGGGCCATGGCTCGGGACAAGGTGAAGCGGAACGTCGTCGAGCTGTGCTCGGTGCCCCAGGGGCAAGCGGGGCGCCCTTCTAAGGCGCTCACCTTCGCCCAAGCCGAAGCCGTGCTCAAGGGGGCCGAGGGGACCTCGATGTACGCGTACATCGTCGTCGCCCTGCTGACCGGTGCCCGTACCGAGGAACTGCGGGCGCTCACCTGGGACCACGTCTTCCTCAAAGGCAAGCCGGACGCCGATCCGCCGCAGCCTCCGCACATTGCGGTGTGGCGCTCGGTCCGGCGGGGCGGGGACACCAAGACCCGGAAGTCCCGGCGCACGCTCGCTCTGCCGGCACGCTGCGTCGATGCCCTCTGGCAGCAGTTCGAGGATCAGGGCTGGGATCGGCTGGCGGCCGGCGACAAGTGGGAGGAACACGGGCTCGTCTTCTCCTCGGCCGTGGGTAAGCCGCTGGATGCGGCCAACGTCCGCCGCGCCTTCCGCCAGGCGCTCAAGGGCATCGACGGGATCAACGCAGACGAGTGGACGCCCCGGGAGCTCAGGCACAGCTTCGTGTCCCTGCTGTCCGACCGCGGCGTCCCGCTGGAAGTGATCTCCCGGCTCGTCGGGCACTCCGGGACGGCCGTGACCGAGGAGGTCTATCGGAAGCAGATCCGGCCCGTGATCCAGACCGGCGCCGTGGTCATGGACGGGATCTTCGGCGCTGATCCACAGCGGCCGTAGACACGCGGGAAGCGGTAGTCACGCAGATAGGCACGCACACGAAAACAGGTGGGGCATCTAGGAACTTTCCTAGGTGCCCCACCTGCTGTTATGGCTGTCGGGGTGGCGGGATTTGAACCCACGACCTCTTCGTCCCGAACGAAGCGCGCTGCCAAGCTGCGCTACACCCCGATCGTCGCTGCTCTCGCGGCGACGACGTTTACTTTAGCCCACCGGGAGCCGGAGACGAAATCCGGTTTTCGAGGGGCGGCGGACCGGGTTCGGGCGGATGTGGTCCAGGGCCACGAGGAGGACGGCCAGACCGTAGAGGGCGAGGCCCAGCAGGAGGGCGTTGGCGAGGACGTGCCGGTAGCCGTGCCGGGCGACGTCGAGGAAGGGGTAGGGGTAGCGGGCGGGGGAGCCGGGGAAGAGCTCGCCCCGGGCCAGGGTGAAGGCCAGGTGGGCCAGGGGGTACAGCATCCAGGCGGCCGCCCGGCGGAGGCGGAGGCGGCCCGGTGGGGAGAGCAGGAGCCAGTCCAGCACCGCGGCGACGGGGAGCACCGTGTGCAGGGTGTGGGCGGCGAGCGGCTCCAGCCGGCCCACCGCCCCGGTGGTCCCGTCCGTGGTGGAGAAGGACGGGACCGCGTCCGCCAGGAGGACGTGGTGGACCAGGGCCGCCGTGATCACGTACAGCAGGGCCGCCCCCGTGATCGAGCCCGGCAGCGGGTGGCGGGCGCTCCAGGCCCGGCGGGCCGAGGCGAGCATGACCAGCGCCAGCAGGAGCGCGCTCTGGACCGTGAAGTGGCTCAGGACCCGGACCGGGCCGCCGAGGAGGGTCTCCACCAGCACCGCGCCCGCCGCCAGCAGGGCCAGGAGCAGGCGGTACACCGCTGTCAGCGGGCGGCGCGCCAGGGGGACGACGGCTCTGGCGGGGGCGAAGAGGGGGGCCGACGCCGGATGCGTACGCGGCAGGGCGGGGAGGTCCGGGAGGTCCCTGGGTATCGGGGCGGTCATGCACCCCAGGGTGGGCGGACGTCCGGTCCGGGGCGACGCGGGTGGGCCGGACGGGTTACCCGCGGGCGTCCTGGTCGTGGCCCACCAGGGTCATCAGCGTCGCCTCCGGGGGGCAGGCGAAGCGGACCGGGGTGTAACGGCTGGCGCCGCAGCCCGCGGAGACGTGGAGGTAGGACGTGCGGCCCCCGGACGTGTGCGTGGACAGTCCCTTCACCCGGTCCGTGTCCAGGTCGCAGTTGGTGACCAGGGCGCCGTAGAAGGGGATGCAGAGCTGGCCGCCGTGGGTGTGGCCGGCCAGGATCAGGGGGTAGCCGTCGGCCGCGAAGGAGTCCAGGGCGCGCAGGTACGGGGCGTGGACGACGCCCATCGAGAAGTCCACCCCGTCCGACGGGCCGCCCGCGACCTGCGCGTACCGGTCGCGCTTGATGTGCGGGTCGTCCAGGCCGGTCAGCTCGATCGAGGTGCCCTCGATCTTCAGGGTGCCCCTGGTGTTCGTCAGGTTCAGCCAACCCGCCGCGTCGAAGCCGTCCCGCAGGTCCTCCCACGGGTTGTGGACCACGCCGACCGCCGGCGGGTTGCCGTTCAGGCCGTGCCGGCCCTGGACCTTCTCGAGCAGATAGCGGGCGGGGTTGCGCAGCCTGGGGCCGTAGTAGTCGTTGGAGCCGAAGACGTACGCGCCCGGGAACTCCATCAGGGGGCCGAGCGCGTCGAGGACCTCCGGCACGCCCTCGGGGTCGGACAGGTTGTCACCCGTGTTGATCACGAAGTCGGGGCGCAGGCCCGCCAGGGAACGCAGCCAGCGCTGCTTCTTGCGCTGGCCGCCGACCATGTGGATGTCGGAGACCTGCAGTACGCGCAGCGGGCGCATCCCGGAGGGGAGGACGGGCACGGTCACCCGTCGGAGGCGGAAGAAGCGGGCCTCGAAGCCCGCCGCGTACAGCAGCCCGGCGGCGCCGGCCGCCGTGATTCCCAGGGGGATCTTGTATCGCGCGCGCATGCGTCCATCGTGTCAGACCCGGTCGGGCGCTCCGCACGCCCGGGGACGCGGAGCCCTTTAAATCAGCAGGCGTTCCGCCGCGCGCACCTGCGACAATCTAGCCATGACCACGCTCAAGTCGAAGCTGCAGGAAGACCTCAACGCCGCGATCAAGGAGCGCGACGAGCTCCGCTCCTCGACGCTCCGGCTGACGCTCGCCGCGATCACCAAGGAGGAGGTCGCGGGGAAGGAGAAGCGCGAGCTCTCCGACGACGAGGTGCAGAAGGTGATCACCCGCGAGGCGAAGAAGCGCCGTGAGGCGGCGGAGGCCTTCGCGCAGGGCGGCCGTCCCGAGCAGTCCGAGCGGGAGAAGGCGGAGGGCGAGGTGCTGGCGCGGTACCTGCCCCAGCAGCTGTCCGACGAGGAGCTGGACGCGATCGTCGCCCAGGCCGTGCAGGAGGCGAAGGCGGCGGGTGCCGAGGGGCCGCGGGCCATGGGCGCCGTGATGAAGATCGTGAACCCGAAGGTGGCCGGGCAGGCGGAGGGCGGCCGGGTCGCCGCCGCGGTGAAGCGGCTGCTCGCGGGCTGACCGGCCCCCGGAGCCCGGGGTCCGCGCTCGGGTCCCGTCTCCCGCCCGCGCCCCGCTCCGTCAGGCGTCGGACCGTGCCCGTCGTCGCCGGCGCCGCGGGGGTGGGCGGCGGGCCGTCCCGGGGAGTCGGGCTCAGGGGCGGGGAGGTGGGAGGAG